>JACZYK010000083.1 GCA_022571135.1 Bacteroidota bacterium | reverse complement strand
GCTGATGGGCAATGTAATAGAGCCGCGCATAATGGCCTTCAGTCTGGATCTCAGCCCACTCCTTATCCTTGTCTCGCTCATTTTCTGGGGATGGCTGTGGGGGATCCTGGGAATGATGCTGGCTGTCCCACTGACCGCGACCGTGAAGATCATCCTGGAGCATCTGGAGCCGCTCCGACCGTTATCGGTCCTGATGAGTGGTAGTACTGAAAAGAAATAATCCAGCTCTGTTTTTAAGCGCATGAATCCGTGCGACCCTCCGGATGAGTTGGGTTCTCTTGAGGACGCTCGAGTAAAGAAGACAAAGGAACTCTTCGCCGTCTTGTCTGGACACGTGAAGTCGCTTAGGGAACTGTGCTGTCCCACAAAAGCAAGACATTTCGAAGCATAGAGCTGGCGGGGGTTCATTTCTCGCGATAATGGCCCAAGCGAGCGACCTTCTTTTTGCGGTCTATCGTCCCCACTACTCAGAACCAGGACGGTTCCATGGTTGGTAAAACGCTATCCCATTACAGGATCCTCGAAGAACTAGGCCGTGGCGGCATGGGGACCGTTTACAAAGCCGAGGACACGAAGCTCGACCGGACAGTAGAGGAGTTGACCCGCTTTAACGGACCGTTTAAGGCTCGTTGTTTTTCATGTTTTCAAAGTACGCTTTCTTGAATGCCATGGGGGGCTTATATCCGAGAGAAGAATGCCGCCGATGCGGATTGTAGGGGGATACCTTGGGGGAAAATAATTTTTCGTTCCGTGTTCGTTGATTTATTGTGGTTAGTCTCGGCTCCAGCCAACAAATCTTTTCACCGGAGTGGGCTCGCTGACAGGTTCTTCAACTTCGTTTTCTTTGTTTTTTTGATTCGAGAATTCAGGGTGAACATGGGGGGGTATATATGTACGCTGAACGCCATGCGGTTCTCACTGTGAAGCATGCCCGGAAAACGAGGAGCGTCCAAGCGTTGCGTTTCCTCAATGCCCTGGTAGCAATCACATTGTGGCTTGCCCCCGGATGTGACAGTAACGGCGGAAGCGATACGGTAAGCAGTCTTGATTCCAACGTCCCCCGCTTACGCAAGGCAATTGGTATCGGCCCAATCTTGGCACCATGTGGCAATGGCAGCTGCAAGGCCAGGTGAACATGAGCTACGATGTCGAAGTTTACGACATAGACCTATTTGAAGTGCCCGGGACCTGGATCATCCAACTCCATGATGCCGGTCGGAAGGTGATCTGCTATTTTTCGGCGGGCTCCTATGAAGACTTTCGCCCCGATGCGAATCGCTTTCAGGCCGATGAGTTGGGCAACACACTCGGTGGGTTCCCGGACGAGCGCTGGCTCGATATCCGTTCGCCTAATGTTCTTGCTGTCATGCGGGATCGTCTCGACCTGGCAGTACAGAAGGACTGCGACGGAGTTGAGCCTGACAACGTCGATGGCTTTGTGAACGACACCGGCTTTCCTATCACGGCTACCGAGCAACTCGCGTTCAACCGCGCCATCGCTAACGAAGCGCATTTACGAGGTCTTTCAGTGGCCCTCAAAAACGATCTCGATCAGATCCCCGAGATCGTGGACTACGTAGACTTCAGCGTAAACGAACAATGCCATGAGTTCGACGAGTGCGATCAATTACAACCGTTCATAACGGCGGGGAAGCCCGTTTTTAACGCGGAGTATGCGGATAGATTCGTCAACAACGCGGATGAGCGTCAGAACCTGTGCGTGGCCGCCCGCCTTCAAAACATCCGTACGTTGATCTTGCCACTCGATCTCGATGATTCGTTTCGATTCTCGTGTGATCCGTAATACTTTATTGCGCGAGAAAAATAGGGATATGAACCATATGGACTTGCTGAAAAAAGGCGTTAGACCTTCCAAGAATAAGGCTCGAATGTGCGCAGATTTATTTGAGCGAGTACTCGATAGCGTGTCCGCGGACGATCACTGTTTGGATGGTCTCGGATCCTCCGGAAAAAAGATGTGCGTTGAGCATTTCATCGGGCGACTTTCCCTCCAAGAGTCTGTGGGACGCATCGAGAACGAGGAGATCCGCTCGGGATCCGGATTCCAGGCGTCCTGATTTCATGCCGGACGCCTGTCTGCCCCCCTGGAGGGCCTCCAGATAGCGCAGAGTTCCGGCGCCCATTTTCGAGGATTGTCCTGAAATATTGCGGGTCTTCCAGTAAGCGCGCTGGATATATTCGAGTAGCCGGATTTCTTCCGACGGTGATGTAGAGACGTTGCTATCCGATCCGATACCGTACACGCCGCCACGTCTCAAGAACTCTCTGAACGGAAATACTCCGTCTCCCAGGTCCGCTTCGGTCGTCGGACAGAGTCCTACTACTGCGCCCGTGCGCGCAACGGCATCAAGCTCATCCGCGGTCACGTGTGTCGAGTGCACGAGACACCAGTTCTCGTCTATCGGGGCGTTGTCGATCAACCACTCGACCGGTCTCTTTCCGCACCAGGAGAGGCAGTCCTCGACTTCCTTCATCTGCTCTGAGATGTGAATATGCATCGGTCGACCGGCGCCGGTAGCGCTTCGGTGCTGCACGAGTAGACCGATATCTTCGGGATCAATGGCTCTCAGCGAGTGAGGAGCATATCCGAGGACAAAATCGGCCGTCGCTTCTGATTCGGCCGTCAGGATTTCAACCAGCTTCAGATAATCATCGACCGTGTGAAAGAACCTGCGCTGTCCCCGTCCGATGTCGATGCCTCCGAATCCGCCGTATCGGTAGAGGACCGGCAAAAGCGTCAGACCTATACCGGAGGTCCGGGCCGCTCGTACAATGGCCTTTGACATCTCGGCGGGATCCGTATACGGATTTCCGGATGGATCGTGATGAACGTAATGAAACTCGCAGACCGACGTATATCCCTGAGCGAGCATGTCCGCATACAGCCCCGTCGCGAGCGACTCTAGATCCTCGGGACCCATCTCTTCGACGAAATCATACATCGACGCCCGCCAGGACCAGAAATTGTCGTCTGCCGACGTGAACGAATGCGTGCGGCCTGTCATGGCCCTCTGAAAGGCATGGGAATGAAGGTTGGTCATGCCGGGTACTACCGGTCCCTTGGCCCTATGCAGCAGCGAGTCTGACAGGCCTGGCTCCAGGCGCTCGATCACGCCATGTGCGTCGAAGTAGATCGACGTATCGCTTATCCAGCCGTCTGGCGTTAATGCGGCCGGTACGAATAACCCTTTAAGCCTCTTACGGTCCACTGGCTGAGCACGTATAGACGAAGGCGGAAATGGAGTTACTCCGTTTCGTCGAGCAACCGTCTTATGATATCGACGGCCGTGACGTCATCCGCTTCGGCGTTGAAACTGGTTACGATCCTGTGTCTGAGAACGGAAACCGCTATTCGGTCGACATCTTCGATCACCGGCGTGAGTCTGCCGTCAAGCGCGGCGAGCGCTTTGGCTCCGAGAATAAGATACTGTGACGCTCGCGGTCCAGCGCCCCACGTAATGTAATTCGTGATATAATCGGGGGCCTCTGCGCTTCCAGGCCTCGTTTTGCCAACAAGACGAACAGCATGCTCAATTACATTATCGGCAACCGGCATGCTGAGGACGAGTCGCTGAAACCGGAGGAGGTTCTCCGCCTTCATCACGCGTCTGATAACGACCTCGCGAGCGCTTGTCGTCGTGCGAACAATTTCCACTTCCTCTTCGGAAGTCGGATAATCCAACCACAGATTAAGCATGAATCGATCGAGTTGAGCTTCTGGGAGGGGGTAGGTTCCTTCCTGCTCGATCGGGTTCTGAGTAGCCAGTACAAAGAAGGGCTCGGGAAGCGCGTACGTTTCTCCCGCAGCCGTAACATGATGTTCCTGCATCGCCTCCAGGAGGGCGGCCTGGGTCTTGGGAGGTGTTCGGTTGATTTCGTCGGCGAGAATGAGATTGGCAAAGATCGGGCCCTTGACGAATTTAAAATGCCGCTTGCCCGTCGATACATCTTCTTCGATAATTTCAGTTCCGGTGATGTCGCTCGGCATCAGATCCGGCGTGAACTGAATGCGCCCGAAAGAAAGTTCTACAGCCCTGGAGATCGTGTGTATGAGGAGGGTTTTTGCCAGACCCGGAACGCCAACCAGCAGAACGTGACCTCTGCATATGAGGCTGACGAAAATATGGTGTATAATTTCGTCCTGACCAACGATTAGCTTCTCGATTTCGCCTCGAAGCACCTTGTATCCGGCAAGCAGTTCGTCGAGTGTGTCGGGCGTGATGGAAGAACTCATGTGGCCTTTGTGCCTGAATCGAATGATGCGATGCGTGAATCGTCAATTTCCAGCCAGAGACAGGTCTCTCGCTTTCCCCCTGAGTTGAATATAGACCCTGTCTTTGAGCGACTCTAACCACCTTTGCATGACCTGCCCCTGCTTCTGACGCAGTGCAAGCTGCTGTATCATCTCGTAGTCCGTTTCCACATCCACCCGATGCGATGGAATGCGCTTTTGCAGCCAGATAATATGATAGGCTCGACTGCCGTCGATCAGTGTAACCTCTCCGGGTTCACTGATCTCATCTTCCTTCATTCCGATAAGCGTTCGCTGCCATGTGGGGCCGAGTTGTTCGATATATAGATTCCGCTCTCCGGTTTGTGGGTCTGTCACACGGCCGCCACGGACTGACGAGCGCTCATCTTCCGAATGGACTCTCGCCAGTTTCTCAAAGGAGACGTTCATCGTCAGGATGGAATCCCGAACCGAATGGAGGACAGCGATTGCATCGGTCGGATCCGATTTCCGCTCATCGAACGCAATCAAAATATGGTTGTAGTCGATAACGTCGCCGCGCCGTGCGTTCACCCTCAGAAAATGGAGTCCGAAAACAGTCTCGAAAATCTGAGAAAACGTTCCCAGCGGAACCCTCGATGCAACGGCGGCGAACTCGGAAACGAGTTCGGAGAGCGTCGTGCCCTCGTAGAGCCCCCCGTTCTCGGCCGATCCGGGATCGTCCGAGAAGAGTCTGGCCATTTCCTGAATCGAGCCACCTCCCGTCACGACGGAATCCCGAATAGTGGATATAATCTCCATTGCCTCCGCTTTCGCCTCGTCAGTGATGAAGGGTTTTCGGACGATATGAGCAATCCGAACGATGTCCGGAAGTGTCGGTAGCGAATCAGAAGGAAACTGTGAAAACCAGTTCTGGACATCACTGGGCGTAGCCTTGATCGTTCGCAGCTTGGTGTTTCGTAATTGATCTGCGAGCAACTGATCCCTGAACTCCTCCCGGAGTTCCGCTTTGATCTCGATTACGCTTCTACCGTAGAGTTCCTCCAGACGGGTTTCGCCACCAAACTGGGCTGACATCTGAGAGATTCTTGAATCCAGCATCTGATCCACCTGAGCGTCGGTGACGGTCAGGTTCGTATCCCGTTTAGCATGGATAACCAGCACCTTGTCGTTGATCAACTGATCGAGCGCATCCCCCCACAGTGATTCCGTGGAGGGGATCTGCTGTTGCTGGACTACGCCCAGGACGAAGCCGTCAACGTCGGACTTCAAAATGATATAATCGCCGACAACGGCTACGATCTCATCCAGCACTCGGGCTTCCTGCGCAATCCCGACGCGAGTGAAAAGCGCCCCTGCAATGAGTCCCAGAGCCCAAAAGAATGTCCGTAGGCTGGATAAAGAAAGTCTCATATAGGAAGTCGCGGATGGATAGGACTGGACTGTGACCGCCGTTGAAGAGTCAGTGTTTTATATGAAAAACGTTTGACCGGACAGAATATTTCAGAGTGATCATCGACAAGCTGGAGACGAGCGGTGCCTATCTGACGTCGAGTTCTTCGCGGGCAAGAGCCTCGATTCGGAGCCGTTGAACCTGTCGTGCATACAACTGTTTCCTGTTCTCGATGACCACTCTCTGTCTCACCTCACCCGCAATAAGATCAAGCTCCGGTATGGTCCCCGTCGGCAGTCTGTCGACGAGCTGGACGACATGAAACCGACCCGCCAGTTCAAACGGTGGCAGGACCTGCCCTGGACTCAGGCTCTGCAAGGCCGTATTCAACCCGGGAATGAATGACAGCAGCCTGCTTTCAGGATAGAAGGACGAAGACAACAACGAGGATGCTTCCGGATCATCGGAGAATCGGATTACAAGAGCCGCCCACATGGAGTCCGGATTGGGACTCGAGTTCACGGCCAGAAGCGAATCGCGGACGACGGCGGCCGTATCGGGAGAGGCGCATCCGACGTATCTGATCCTGAGGTATGGCTCCATCAGTTCCAGTTGATCCTTGTGCTGTTCGTAGTAACTCAGTAGCTCGGTTTCGTCGGGACTCGTATCATTTTCCTCATAGAGGCGAGAAAGCAACAAGCTGATAAGAACGGAGCGTTCATTTTCAGAAAGCAGTCGCTGTACTTCCGGTTCGTTACGCAGGCCGAGATTCAGGGCTTCCCTGAACAGCAGTTCGTTGGTGATCCACTGCTCCAGTATCTGTTCTCTGGCTACGAGAGTGTCCTGGAGCGCTGGAAGCGTAGCCAGTGCCGCATCGAGATCCTGCCGAGTAAGTACCTGATCTCCGAGTCTGGCTACGTAATCCCGAGTCGATGTGTCCTCACCGCAACCGGTAAGAAAAACTATCGACAAAACGAAGCCGATGAGGGCTTCCCAGTTGAACCGCGTCCCTGAATCGTTCATCTGATATAGGGCCTGTTAACGTCACCAGAAACCGCGGAGCCGGTGGCTATTTTTTTATCCCGCAAGGCAGAAGACACTTTGAGAGTAGCAGCGTTACATAAGCGTCCGATAACGCCGCTGGGCAAAAAAACAGACCCGCCCGGTGGGTAGCGCCTGTAAGGATACTCCGTGTTGTTCGTCGCTCATTTGATTTCACCAAAAGTCTCTCCTCACGCCGTGATTCGCCGGTTGACAGGCGGCTACAGGGCGCTTTCTGGCAGCGTTAACTGGCCCTGGAAAGTTAACCGAATTCTGAGATCGAAACACTCGTGGCCCGTCGAGTGAACGCCATATGGAGACGATCCGGATAGACTCTGACTCCATATTTGTCCCGTAAGCGATCGAGCAGCTTTTTTTCCAGGATCTCCTGATACCCGTTCACGGCCCGGGACCGTGCTTCCTCGAATGTTTGTTGGCGGGCCGGATCGATTCCGTCGTGGTACAGTGCTATAAAGCCTCTGTTGTATGACGCAGGATCCGTGATTTCACCAGGCTCGCGTTCAAGGATCTGATCAAAAATCGAGTTTGTCACGCCTTCAATCATGGTAGTGTCTACGCGAACGGTATAGGTCGAATCCAGGAGGGCCTCAACAATCCCATCATCGAGTGTCTTACCCCCTCTTACTGCGTCGACAAGCATCTGAAGCAGGGAGTCAGAATTACTGGTGATACTGATAACACGCGTCCGATCTCCATATAGATAGGATTCGGCGTGTTCATTGTAAAAGCTTTCCAAGCCGGTGGAGTCGACTGATGCCGCGGTCCACACGGAATCCTCCATCAGCCGAAAAAGAATGAGCCCTTCACGAAACTGGTGCATAGTCTGCGAGTAGCCCGGATCGACCGCTTCGAGTTCCTCTATGCGATATTGGATAGCTGCATCGTTCAAAAAGAGGTCCAGGGATGCCCAGATGAAGGAAAGAGGATCTCTGGTCGGTGGGGAAGCAACTGTGCTGAGGAAAGACGTAAACCGTCGTACCGTATAAGTCGAATCTCCTAGTGTAGCAATCGGACTTGTTTGCGTTACCTCGTCGAATCCATCTCCTGAGAGAGCCCGAAAAAGTGAATCCGGCGCCATCGTCTCCGCCCATGTCTTGATGAGCGTCGAGTCTGCACTCTGCCCGAGGGCTCTGCGTGTTGCCATGGCGAATTGCTTCTCAGCTTCCTTCGCACGCGGGAGTCTGGATACCTGCGCTTTGAGGTCGTCATGGACGTCTTCATAGGATGGATGGGGTATGTAGGCAATCAGTTTTATAAGATGAGATCCATACCCAGAGTCGACCACGTCCGAGAGTTCTCCCTCGTCCAGCGAGTAGGCCGTCTCTATGATCACGTCAGGAAGGCCGGCGTCATACGCAAGATCCTGGAGCAGGCCGCCCTGCGGTGCACTGGCCCTGTCGTCCGAAAGATCTTTGGCAACGATTCCAAAATCCTCGCCGCTTGCAAGGCGATCCTGGACTTCCTGCATACGTGCAAGGACATTGGCAGAATCGGCGGCCGTATTTCCGCGTATCTGTATCAAGATATGCGCGATACTAATGCTCTCGGGCATGGGACGCCTTGAATGCACCTTCAGAATGTGATAACCGAACTGCGTCCGGAAAATGGGGGAGACTTCACCGGGATTCGTCTCATAGGCCGCATCCTCAAAAGGTTTGACCATTTTTCCACCGCCGAAGGAGCTGAGGTAACCGCCATGCCCCGGGGACCCTTCGGGTCTTGAGGCCGAGGGATCCTCTGAATATTTGTAGGCCAAAATTCCGAAGTCTGCCCCGAGTCGCAAGGAATCGGCGAGGGAGGCCATGCGCATGTATACCGCCATCGTGTCCTCCGGGGGTGCGTTGGGACCGAGCCTGAGAAGAATGTGGCTGGCCTCAACGATCTCCATCCGTCGTGCATACATCTCCTCGATCAGTGGCTCGGTGACCTCCTGATCGAGGAGGTACGGACGGGCGAGTTGGTTTCTATAGCCCTGTATCTCTTTCTTGAGATCGTCCAGTTCATGGTAACCGGCTTCCCTGGCCTCAAGGACTTTTAGCCGGAAGTCCACGTAGCGCTCAAGGAAATCCTGATAAGCGGCAAGAGTGTCAGTTACGGGTTCATAGCCGAATCCTGACGACCTGAGATACTGCTTTTCAAATTCGGACATCGGAATCGGCCTGCCGTCGATGACTGCGACCACCGGATCCGAGTCCGGAATGGATGGCTGATTTGTGACGGGAGCCGACTGTGCGCACGCCGATAAGAAAAGGGCGGAGATTAGAACTCGGGCTGCTGCATTAGACCGGTTACGCAACCATGGCGATACAATACGACTCATTAGATATTCTTTACTGGTTAGAAATTTTATACTGATTGGGTATACGATACGGATTGTCCAGGTGTATCCATTTCGATCAATTAAAATACACGCGAGACACAGATATATGGTTCCTTACCAGAAATAAATGGCAGAACGACAACTTTCCT
>JACZYK010000082.1 GCA_022571135.1 Bacteroidota bacterium | reverse complement strand
CGATCGCCGTTCATATTTTCGTCGGAATCCTCGCCCTTTACGTGATACAGATACTCGTCACGGCGGCCGACATGACGATCTTTCGCGCGGTCTTCGGCTCGATAAGCGAAGTGTTTGTTCTTGCGGTCATCATTCTTTTTCAGCCCGAAATCAGACGACTCCTGTTGCTTCTTGGACAGAATCCTCTGGTCCGAAGATTCATGCAGTCCCCAGCGCAGCTCGAGCGCATCGCAGAGATTATGGGTGCCGTTAAGGACATGAGCGAGCGCAGGATAGGCGCGTTGATCGTGTTTGAAAGATCCACCGGTCTACGGGGCTACATTGAGACAGGGGCCCAGTTGCACGCCCAGATCACCCGGGATCTGCTCGTCACGATCTTCTATTCCCAGAATCCGCTCCACGATGGAGCCGTCATCATGCGGGACGCCCGGATCGAAGCCGCGCGGTGCATCCTCCCGGTCTCGTCCAACATGAAGCTGAGCCCTCACGTCGGACTTAGACACCGAGCCGCCGTCGGCATAACCGAACTGACCGATGCTTTTGTGATCGTCGTTTCGGAAGAGACCGGTCGGGTATCCGTCGCAGTAGATGGCGAACTGATTTCCGGTATTTCGATCGAAGAACTGAGGGAGTACGTTATGGACGCCTTGGCCCCTAAACTCACGGAAGAGCCGAAGGCGACAACGGCTGCATAATGCGAACGGGATTTCTTATCGGATGACGGAAGACTGGAGATTTCAGAAGCGCCGCGCAAGACTCGTCGAAGAATTGCGCAACAAAGGCATTGACGACGAGCGCGTCCTGGCGGCGATTGGAACCATACCGAGGCATCTTTTTGTCGATGACGCCCTCCTGCACCGGGCGTACAACGACGAAGCACTGCCCATCGGGCTGAAACAAACCATCTCCCAGCCCTTCACGGTCGCCTATCAGAGTATGATGCTCGCACCGCGACTCCATGATCGCATCCTCGAAATCGGGACGGGGAGCGGCTACCAGGCGGCCGTCCTCTGTGAAATGGGCGCCCGGGTATTTACGATCGAGCGCCTTCGAGCGCTGTACGAACGCACATTGATCCAGCTCAAACAACTGGGCTATAACGCCCTGTGCCGCTGCGGTGACGGAACCCAGGGCTGGGAAGCCGTTGGCCCCTTCGACGGAATCATCGTCACTGCCGGAGCCAGGGACGCGCCCGACAAGCTCCTCGAGCAGCTCAGGATGCCGGAAGATGGTTCGCCCGGAGGTAGAATGATCATTCCGATTGGCGGCCGGACATCCCAGCGGATGACCCGCATCACACGCACCGGCCCGGACGATTACGACCGCGAGGTGATGGAAGGATTCCGGTTCGTGCCACTGATCGGAGGGGAGTGATTCGTGGACAGGCCGCGCGTGCATCGCTCGCCAATCCGGTGGATTTGATTCGGTACGAGAGACGAATTCTCATTCGGGACGCAGCGCCTGTACCACCGTTAAATCAAACGCCGAGAATCAGCTCCTCACAGGCTTCCACGACCGGTCCTGGTGATCCACGCGGTCGATGATGCCGACAATCGTCGCGTCGGTCGGCGTGGGAGTGGGCTTGAACGGTACGGTGGCCTCGGTGGATGACACGTAGATCACGGTATCGCCGATACCCGCGTCCATGGTATCCAGCGCCACGATCTGCCCGCCGATATCCTTACCCACAAACGTCATCGGTTGCAGGAAGAGCATCCGCTTTTGTTTAAGCGCCTTGTACTTGCGGGTCGCCCACACGCTACCGATCACGCGGCCGATATTCATTGCGCTACTCCGTCTGGCCGGGTATGTCGAGCTTGTCGACGATGGCAGTGATTACCGCATCCACGGGCTTGTCCCGGGTAAGGTCCGTCTGGCGGGCGCTCGATCCCTGTGCGAACAAGACCGTCTCGCCAACGCCCGCACCTACGCTGTCCACCGCGACGACGAACCGGCTCTTGAGGGTTCCGTCCACGTCGAGTTCCTGGACAAGTTGAAGCTTCATACCGATCAGTTGATCGTCTTTCCTGGTCGCCCAGACCGTTCCGATTACCTTGCCTAGCGTCATGACGATATCAATTACGTGATGGTTGAGGCGCAGTGGATCGGGCGGTATCGGCTCGACGGGGTTGTCCGGTGCGCCTGCATTCAGAATGTCTCGAAAGATAAACTTCCGGTTTCAAAAGGAGCTCCAAAATACGCTGCGACGGTCGCGGCATGATCCGAGAACGAGCTGCGCGTTCCCAAGTCCTCTGCTACTCCCGATCCACAATATAAGAGAGGAACGTATTCCCGACTGTGATCCGTACTCGCCGTAGTCGGGTCATTCCCGTGGTCCGAGGTGATAACCATTCTCGCACCATCGGGAAGCGCACCCAGTATGTGCGGCAGGGCCGTATCGAATTCCTCCAGCGCACCGGCGAAGCCATCGGGATCGTTGAGATGTCCGAATTCCTGATCGAATTCCACCAGGTTGATCCAGAGAAAAGCCGGATCACCGGCCTCGGCGGCTTCACGAATACGACCGACCAGCACTTTGATTCCGTCCGCATTGGACGTCGTCTCGTGGGACTCGTCGAAGCCGACTCCGCAGAAGAGATCGTAAATTTTGCCGATGGATATGGTTTGCACTCCCTTCTTTTGGAGAGATTCCTGCAGGGTTCTTGACGTAGGCAGCCTGGAGAAATCCTTTCGTTTCGATGAGATTCGGATATACGATCCGGATGCGCCGTGAAACGGTCGCGCGATTACTCGGCCCACGCCGTGATCACCGATACATATCTCAGCGCGCGCGATGCGACACATTTCGTAAAGCCTCTCGATCGGCACCAAATCGACGTGCGTGGCGATCTGAAATACGCTGTCTGCCGACGTATAGACGATCGGGAATCCCGTCCTGACGTGTTCGTCTCCGAGTTCCGCGATGATGGCCGTTCCGGAAGCCGCTTTGTTACCGAGGATGGAACCGGAGCCCGTCAGCCCTACGAATTTCGATATCACTTCGGACGAAAACCCATCCGGATACGTTGGAAACGGCTTATTTAGTTTGATCCCCGCAAGTTCCCAGTGACCAGTGGTACTGTCCTTTCCTGGCGATAACTCCAGCATGCGACCCCAGGATGCTTCCGGCGTCGTCGAGGCATCAATTCCCGTCAGTGGGCGAATCCGGCCGAGCCCCAACCCTGCCAGATTCGGAAGGTGGGGATGCGAGGCTTCACAGACATGACCCAGCGTATCGCTCCCCTCGTCTCCATAGGTTGCGGAGTCCGGCTGCTCGCCAATTCCTACGCCGTCCAGAATAATCGTGACGAAGAGATGCATGTGCGTACGAGGCTACGTGTACGGATCAGTCCTGAGAGGCCGAATTATTCTACGATCGTGCACTCGCCCGTTTCGAACGCCTCCTGAAGGGCGGCGGTTGCATCGGATCGGAAGTCGTCCGGACTATCGTGCCGGTCGTTCAGCAAGGCGACGCCCACGCTTACACCGCCTTGAAACGTCGTCGATTCTCCCTTGAAGGAGGCATGCAGCCTACCTGCCCAATCGGGCACGCTCTCGCTCGCGCCGTGATAGAACACGCCGTACGTCAATTCACCGAATCGCTCGACTCGGCCGTCGTTGGCCACTTCCCGTAGCCGCGCTTCGAACAGCGACTCCGTCTCTTCCAACTCTTCGGTCGCCGATTCGTCCATTTCTTCGCCCCGGTTCAGAAAAACCAGTGCCAGGGCGAGCGGGTGAGACATGGAGCGCGCCCGTTCCATCTCATCGGCGATGATTTCCCGGCGAGGCCGAACAATGGCTGATTCGCCCGGAAGCGCAAGTCCTCCTTCGGCAGCGGCGTCCAGGATGGTTCCGAAAAGGCGGGCGTACTGCTCCAGCAGAACCCGCACCGGAGCGGATTCAAGTCCACCGTCGTTCATCGTATCGACTACGAGCAGATAAGGCTCCGACCCCTTCTTGGTCATGACCGGGACCATAGCCACCTGGCGAACGGAAATAGGTTCGTGGTAGTAGCCGAGCTTGCTTTTCGGAAATCCCTCGGCACCCACTTTAGGGTAGACGACGGCTACCAGCGCCTTGTGGCCGGCGAGCAGCGGCTCCTTGGCGGCGAAGAATCCCTTGCTACGTGCGTAAGAATTCTGGCTGACTATAGCTTCGATGTGATACCGAAGCGGCGATTTGGCCTGCCTCATCAAGCAGACCGTGTAGGCGTCGAGTCCGGCCCTCAGAGATCGAAGAGCCGGGATCAACACGTCGGCGTTCTGATCGGGCGATGCCTCGGAAACCATGATGCGGGCACGCGGTTTCCGCGTACGAACTTTGCCGAGTATGGGCGAGCGAACGTCTCCCGGTCGGACGGATGCGTCCTCCGCTTCTTCAGCTCCGTCTTCCTCGTCCGACGTAGACTCCTCCTCGGCCTCCACATCATCGAATACTCCTAGATCCAGACCGGACGAGTTGGCCGTGACGGGCTCCATTTCGAGTTCAGCTTGCACCTCGACCTTTTCATCTTTCGGTCGGATGTCCGATATCCCCAGGGAGCTGAGTTCCTCGACGGGTTCGGGGGGGGCCTGCATATACGTCTCGGGAACGTCGGCGTGTTGCTTTTTAAGCTTCAAAGTAAAGAGACCGGCGGCGCCCAGAAGAAGGGCGGCGGCGACGCCGTACAGCAGGGTCTGCTGCAGGCCGATCGCCAGCGATATAGCAACGACGGCAAGAATAATAAATAAGACGCGAAGCATTCGCGAAGCAGGCCCTACCGGATGAAATGAAGTGCTCTAGCAAAACAATCTAGAAGCACCCTCCGGAAAAGTCAACTCGAGTATTTGCGCCCTCTCAGATCTGTTTCACTTCTGGAAACTGATTTCATTTTGAGGCGGATCGACCGCCTCATTTTGAGACATAATCTGCCAAAAGACGCAAAACGAGGCCTTTTTTCGCCGATTCAGTTCCATTCAAATACTTGGCACGCACTTTGAGTAACCGCAGACAGCAATCGGAACGAGATGGCCAGCTGTTTCAATAACACTCCCTCCTCGGTTTAACGAACGTCCTCCCGGGCTCCTCTTCCGATCTGCCGACTTACAGTAGTCGCTCGGTTCATCCCCGAGCGAAGTATGCAGTCCCTTCCGAATTTCGCCTCTCTGAATTCGGGAGGGATTGCTGCATTTATACGTGACTATATACCTAGCCTAATTATAGATCTATTTTCAGATATAAAATGAGAATGGCACACTCTTTGACGTCTTGCAATACGTAATAGTCGCACAACACAAGCGGTCGAGCAATTAAATATGTGCAACAATATGACTGACATATCGATGCAACAGTTGAGTTCGACAGATTCTGATCCCAGCTCATTACGTCGAGTATACCATCAGAATAATATGTTCTATTCCGAGCGAGCGCTTAATCGATATTCCCGTTTTACCGTCGTTCTCGGTCTTCTGTTGATCGTATTTGCCGGGCATGCGGTGGCGGCCGATGGGCCTGACGGCCTGTTCGGCGCATCCAGCGCTTCGACTAATTGCGCCATATGTACAGGCGACGGGAAACCGAAAGTCACCTCCCTCACATTCCGATTCAACGGATCAGAAACGAAGTTCATCCTTGTCCAGGACAAAGACAACGATAATACATACTTCGCGGGTTTTGTAGCTCCCGGCGCACAGTTCACCGCAAACGGAACAGACACAGGTGGCAAATTCCACAAGAATGATCTCGACATGGTCATTCTTTCGAGTGATCCAGGAGCTCCCTACACCACTGACTACGATGGTGGTGACATCGACGTGATCACCGTCCATGTCAGTTGCTCCAAGCCTCTTTTCTTCGGAATGGACCTCGCAGCTCAAGAAGGTAAAGAAGACCCTAATCCGGAAGACTTGGGCAAATTCACCCTTACAGGTGGAACCGATACCAACGGAGACGTGATCTGTAGAATCGATCTTGAACTCGAGAAGTCGGTGAGCGGACCGGACACGAACGGCAAATTCACCTACACGTTGACGGTGACTAATTCGTCCGACGCCGAAGTTGCGGCAACAAACGTCTTTGTTACGGATGCATTACCTGCTGGTCTCGTATTCGATAGCTTTGTCTCGGCCTCACAGGGTTCATACAGCCACCCCGTCTGGGACGTAGGCACACTAGCCGTATCAGCTTTTGCCACGCTCAAGTTCAAAGTCTCTCTCAACATCAACGGTGGTGACACGATTAACTGCGCCCAAGTAAGCGCGGCCACCGAAGGCGACATCGATTCCACGCCGAACAACGGGTTCGAGAACGAAGAAGACGACCAGGATTGTGTAAAACTGCCCGGTATAGACCTCGAGCTCGAGAAGACATCGAGCGTGCTGGACGGTGGAAACGTGACCTACACGGTCACCGTCACGAACAAGGGCCCGGAGACGGCTACTGGCGTCGAAGTGACCGACAATCTGCCTGCAGGGGTCAGCTATGTCAGCGACGACGCCTCGGGAGACTATGACGACGGTACCGGCATCTGGACGATCGGGACTATAGGCGCCAACACTTCGGTTACGCTCAACATCCTCGTCGATCTGCTCAACAATGAGAGTACGACGGTCAACTGCGCCGAAGTATCGAAAGCCAATGAGACCGACATCGATTCGGTTCCGGGCAATGCCAACATCGTGAACGAGGACGATGACGACTGCACTCCTGAAATAGACCTCGAACTCGAAAAAACTGCTCAGGACCCTGTCAACGGTCAGATTACCTACACGGTCACCGTCACGAACCAGGGACCGGAGACGGCAACGGGCGTCGAAGTGACCGACAATCTGCCCGCAGGTGTCAGCCATGTGTCCCATATTGCGAGCCAGGGAACGTACGTAGTGGGTACGGGTCTGTGGACAATCGGTACGATGCTGGCAAACACTGTCGAAACACTCGAAATCACGGTTACCGTAGTCGGAGGAGGCGGAGGCGGAGGTTCCTGTCGGACGGCGTCTATCGCCTGCACAACCACCCCGGCAACGCCGGTCAGCCACCGGGATACGGTCTCCGACTGGATGAACTGTTCCCAATCGGCAGCCCCCTGTCTCCCATTACATTTGATTTCGATCATCCGCAATCCAATGTAGAAATGGAGATCAGCGGATCTGGAACTACGATCCAAATTTCCGGTCAGGTATTTGGTGGCCTGGATGCGGGTAACAGTTTCGACCCGAATCTGTCCGGGCTCTGGGATCTTTCATTCACATACAACGGTGTCGTGACTCCAGTTGCGGGAGATACCGGCAACACGGACCTGGAAGTCGCCCTCGCGAACTCGGAAATCAGCACCGGAACGATCACCCCACAGTTTTCTACGACGTTCTTCACCGCATTCACCGATGTCTTCAAGCTTGAAGACCAGAATGATATTGTGAGTAACTCGTTCCGGCTCGGCGACAATGACGACGATGCGGGATTCAACGGATTCTCGGGTATCAGCGGAATTGGATGGCTGAAGCACGCCTTGAATAATGCCACTCCGACGTTTCACGTCATATCTGACTGGCTCTTCACGGCAACGCCTTCTGGTCCCGAAATTGAGAACTGCGCGGAGATCACGAACGCTCGCGAGACAGACATCGATTCCATCCCGGATAACGGTATCGGATATCCCGATGAGGACGATTTGGACTGCGTGACGATCAACACGGGTGATCCCCTCATCGACCTGTCTCTTTTGAAAACGGTGGATGAGTCAAACGTCGCCGTTGGCGGGACTACGTTCTACACGATTACTGTACAGAACGCCGGAAATGTGTCGACAACCGCCACTAATATCGTGATTGACGACGAACTGCCGAGCGGAGTAACGGTCATCTCGACCAATCCGGCCAACGGCGTCGTATTCGACAACACGGCACATACGCTGACGTGGTCAATTCCTTCACTCGCGCCCGGGCAGTCGATTTCGCTTCAGATCTTCGTTCAAGTCGACCTGGCGGGCGTTCATGAGAACTGCGCCCAAGTCGGTGCTGTCGATCAGAACGACAGCGACTCCACGCCGAATAACGGCTTCAACAACAACGAGGACGACCAAGCGTGTGCTACGATCACAACCCCGGATCCGAATCTGGATCTGTCTATCGTGAAAACGGTGGATGACGCTACGCCCGCGCTGGGACAGCAGATCGTCTATACGCTCACGGTTCAAAATGTGGGCTCGGTTCCTGCGTTCGCCATCAATATTACGGACATCCTCCCAGCGGGAATCACCGTCGTGTCAACCGACCCGACAACGGGTGTCACATTCAACAACATAACCCATACCCTTAGCTGGTTCATTTCGGCGCTCGGAGTGGGTGACACGATTGAACTGGATATTTTCGCGACTGTGGACGAAACCGGGCAGCATATCAACTGCGCGGAGATCACGACGTCCTCTCCCCCGGACACGAATAACTCGAACAACGAAAGCTGCGTACCGATCGTGACGGAAGATCCGACCATCGATCTCGAACTCGAGAAGACGGTAGATCAATCAAATCCTTCTCTGAACGATAATATCGTCTATACGCTGACCGTTACGAACAACTCAGTCCTAGCGACAGAGACGGCCACCGGCGTTTTCGTCACGGACGTGCTTCCGGCAGGAGTTTCCTACGTATCCGACGACGGCGGCGGCCTTACTTCGGTCGTCGGCAACACGGTCACATGGGGGCCGCTGTCCATCGCAGATGGTGGCACCGCCGTTCTGCACATTACGGTAAAGGTCAACTCCTTCGGAATCCACAAGAACTGCGCAGAGGTGACCGCGGCCGATCAGACTGACTGGGATTCCACGCCAAACAACGGCGTCGAAAACGGCGAAGACGATCAGGACTGCGTCACAATCCTAGTCGATCCAATACCGGACGATCTGATGTGTTATCTGGTTGCCGACAATGATGGTCATACTACCAGTGACGACGTTCTGACCTACCTCTCGACCACCCCGGCCGAATTTGTGATCGGTGCAACCGGTACGTTGCAGATTAACGCGATCGAATATGTCTCTGCCACAAGCAGACTGTACGCCGCTGATGCCGACCGCTTCGGAACGCTCAACCAGTTGACGGGCGTCTTTTCGGCCATCGGACCGTTCGGTTCCGGGTTGGGCTCCTTCGGCCCGCTCACCTTCGATAACGTGGACGGTCTCGCGCTGAATCCGTTCAACGGAATCATGTATGCGACGGTCCGCCGCGGCGGCCAAGAT
>JACZYK010000001.1 GCA_022571135.1 Bacteroidota bacterium | reverse complement strand
TTTGCGCGAGGTCAATCGTAGCGGAGATACCTCTTTCTACGCGCGCCGAACGCCGCCACTTCCTCGGTCCACGACATCGTTATATCCATCGGAGGGTCGCCCCTGAGAAGGGCCTCGTGCAACCGGTCCGTGCCGGCGAGCAGGCTCAGCCATCTCGGCTTGAAAAAGGAGGCTCGCTCGGCATCCGGACTGAATCTGTACACCGCGCTAAGAACGGCGATTCCAGTGGGGAGCGGAGCGTACGAGCGCGGATTCGTGAGATGGACCCTGATAGCGTGGATAGCCTCGTCCTCAAACTTAGGACTGTCCGAGACGCCCGGGATGCTTCTTGGTCTGACGTCCTCGGCAGAAAACCGGACGCCTGGCAATCCCATCGTGTTGAGTTCCCGGGCGGCGCGGAGGGCGTCCAGCCAGGGCGCTCCAATCGTGAGGAACGGCGCGTCCGTACCGCGTCCCTCGCTCACCACCGTGCCCTCAAAAAAACACATGCCCGGATAGACCAGGGCGGTCTCGAAGTTCGGAATATTCGGACTCGTCGGAGTCCATGGCAGCCCGGTGTCGGGCCAGATCATTTTCCTGCGCCATCCCTTCATCCCAATGATAACAAGATCCAGATCTTCCAGGTCCTCCAGAAAGCTCTCCCCTTTGATCATCGTCGCCAGTTCTCCCACGGTCATTCCGTGTTGGACCGGAATTGGATAGAGTCCGACGAACGACTGGTGAAGCGTATCCAGGACGAAGCCGTCAATCCGTGTGCCTCCGAGCGGATTGGGGCGGTCGAGCACCATAAACGGAATCCCCGCTCTGGCCGCTGCCTGCATGGAGTACCCCATCGTAGAGATGAACGTGTAGAAACGCGCTCCGACATCCTGGATGTCGAACACGATTACATCCAGATTCTCGAGCGTCTCCGGTTCGGGCGCCCGGGTCGATCCGTACAGACTGTAGACGGGAATTCCCATGATGGAATCCGCGCCGCTCTTGATGGCAGCGCCGTCTTCTACATCGCCCCGGATTCCGTGTTCGGGTCCGAAAAGGGCAAGGAGTTCCACGTCCGGAGAGGACAACAGCGCATCGATCAGGTGGACTGAGTCTACGCGCGCCGACTGGTTTGTGATCAGGCCCACGCGCTTTCCACGAAGGGGCTCGAACCCCCCGTCGACCAGTATACGCGCGCCGGTCTCGACGAACGCGACGTTCGGATCGTCTGCCCGCTCGGCGCACGCTGAAAAAAGTGTAGCAACGAGGACAACGAGCACGCCGAACCTAGTCGGCGTTACCGACCATTTCGAGATCAGCAAAGAAATAATTTGATTCACTCAAGCCGTTTTTAGAGGAGTCGGACCCATGGACGATGTTCTGTCCTTTCGATTCGGCGAAATCATGACGGATCGTTCCGGCATCGGCTTGCGAAGGATCCGTGGCTCCGATGAGGAGACGGAAATCCGATACCGCATCTTGTTTTTCGAGGACGATCAACACACACGGGCCACTCGACATGAAGTCCGTCAGGTCTCCAAAAAAAGGTTGCTCCTTGTGAACGGCGTAAAATCCTTCTGCCTCCGCTTTTGAAAGGCGAACCATCCGGAGGGCTCGAATGGAAAAACCGGCGTCCTGAATTCTACGGATTACTTCGCCGACGAGATTTTTGTGGACACAGTCCGGTTTGAGAATCGCAAGTGTTCGTTCCACCGCCATATCGCGAATCGGAATTGATGATGTCTCTACGGTTTCAGACCAAATCATAGTGATCCGGTCACGAGCGCGCAAAGATAAACGGACTGGACGGCAATCTTTCTCGAAAAGGCAGGGAAAAATGTGTGAATCACACGCCCCGATCGTCCAACACGGATTCGATCATCATGAGAGCGCGATAGTCCTGTACACTCTGGTCCTGGCCGGTATTCGGATAAGGGTTCAAACGCATGAGTCGAAAATGCCGGTTTCCATGGCCCGTGGCATCATCGGCCCGATAGGGCGTCAGAATAAGTCCGGGAATGGTAATAAAAACCTGCGAATCATTACCGAGACTGTCCGTTACGGTCAAAACGATTCCGGCCTCGCCTGCTTGAATGCACTGGACATCGCAGGGACAGCGGTAATCGTGGGTAACCGCAGAGAAGGTGATTTCCGTGCCCGTATTTTCTAAAACCACCCTCTCGCCCAGACCCACCTCGAACCGTTGGTCGAACGCCACCTATTTTTCTGGCAGCGCTATGATCGGGTCTTCATCATGCTCGGAGCTGATGTCTTGGCATCCGGCCACGCCGAAAACAATAACGGCGACGAGCATTGCTGAGGATCGATTCATGGCCCACATCCAAGTTGGATTTCCTCTCTGTAAGGAATGCCGGGTTGCGCCTTGGAACAAGGGACTTATTCGTCAATGGATGAGCGGACGAAACCATCCTGGAGATCGGGACTCGATGTCGACAGGATGAAACGGTGAACGTTGAACGGGATCGGGCGTGGTGCGCGATCAGCCGCGCCTGGCGATTTGCTCAAGCACCTTCAGAGACATCAGTGAAAGGAGAGAACCAGCGGGGTTCGCGATGCTCTCGCACTGCTAGTCTCTGCAGCCAGAAAATGAGAACGTCGTCACCGAATTCACGCGTTTCGGAGTCATCGAGGACGCTATCGATCATCCGTTCCACCGGTTCTGCTGATCCGTAGGCGGATTCGACCGTCTCGATGATGCCTTCTTCACCCAGCTGTTCGCCGGATTTCATGCGCTGCTCGAGGATTCCATCGGTATAGGCGACGATCCCCGAGCCCGGATTCAACACCAGCGACGTGTCCTTGAATTGGGCATTCTGGTCCAGTCCGAGGATGATGTCCGAGTGGGTGAGTATTTCGGAGCCTCGGGGTCCTGTCAGTACGGGACGACAGTGTCCGGCATTTGCGTACGTGATCATATTCTTCGCCGGCTCCCAACGAAGCAGGAGGAGAGAAGCGAACGTGTCATCCAGCGTGGCATCACCCATCAATGCCTGGTTGACACGCTTCATCAGTTCGGCGGGAGAATTTGTAGTGTGCATCATCGTATGAAGCGTGCTACGAATATATCCGAGGAAGCTGAAGGCGTAGAACTTGGCCTGAAGCCCCTTGCCCATCACATCACCGATCGTGATGAAGTAACTGCCCGGACGGAATTCCGTCCAGTCGAAAATGTCACCTCCGCCGTGATCCCGCGGACTGTTGTAGAACAGTGTCCGATAGCCGGCGACATCCGGAAGCCGCTTTGGCATGAGTTTGCGAGAGAAGTCCTTGCCAATGCGTGCGTCGAGCTGCGTTTGGAACATCTTCGTGCGATCGAGCAGGCGCTCAACGCGCGAGAGTAGCTGATCCAAATCGAACGGCTTCGTTATATAATCGTCGACGCCGGTGCGCAGTCCCTTCAGCCGGCTCGCCTCGTCGGCTTTCGCCGTCAGGAAGATAAAGGGAATGGCACGTGTATCTTTTCGCTCCTGCAATGCCGTCTGGAGGGCGAAGCCGTCCATCTTCGGCATCATGATATCCGAGATGATCAACTGCGGGAGTTCTTCCGCGATTTTTTCCAAGGCCTCTTCCCCGTTCGCAGCGGTACGAACGGTATAGAGCTTCCCGAGTCGGTATTCGAGAAGCCGACGCAGCGTATGCTCGTCTTCGACTACTAAAATGGAATATTCAGCCATGGGTCAAGATCTGATGAAACTGAGAACTCAAGTTTGTGCGGTCCGTTCTTGGATCTGGAGTACTCGAAGTACTCCGTTGCCGCGTTGAGCATCAACAAGCCCATCCCCCGCTCGGGGAGCGGCTCGAGTTCCCGCATGCGACGCAGCAGATGACGCGAAGGTTCAAATCCCGTCGAATTGTCATGGATCACGCATCGAAGGCTTCTATCATTGGGAAACACTTCGAGAGTGATGTCGGGATCTCGACCCTCGAAATCGGCGTGCTGCACAAGATTGGCGATCCACTCGTGTACGGCAAGCTTCATCAGCTGGATCGTATCAGGGTCCAGTTGCGGGGAGAGTGCACCGTCGGATTCCCACGACTTGAACGTGTCGTGCAAATCATCGATGATCCCGTCGAGCTTTCTGAAGCGCTGACGCGTGACTTCCATCACACCTCTGGGTCCTCGTAAACGACGTTGGTGTTTACTAACGGATCGCATCTCGTGCTGCATCGACCGTCGGGAATTGACGGAATACCTTATAGGTACGAGTCAGCTGAACAACGACCTGAACGGGTCGGGAAACAGAGGCAAAAACAACCTGGCCACTCAGCGGCGATACCTGTCTGTACAGGGAAAAGACAGAACCGAGGCCGGTTGAATCCAGGATGCCCGTGTCCGTGAAGTCCAGGATGAAATTCCTGACACCTGCGTGCACCTGATCCTGTGCAGTGGTCTTGAATTCCGCAGCGTTACGGAAATCGAGGGCCTTTCCGATTCTGATGACTGCGGTGTCGTGAGTGACCGGTTCAACGAAGAAATTCATTGCTGTGGCTTGCATGGCCGTAATAGGGGTTTGTTTTACACGCAATATCTGTGAAAGATTATCGGCTATCTTGATAGGACCTAAAGCCACTAAACGCAGGTTTTCGCCTCTGAGCGAAAAAGTTTACCCGATACTAATCATCATAAAACTCCGGGCCTGAGCCATCGTTCGAAATATACGATTTCGAGGCCTCTCAGAATATGATATCGGCTGTATTTGGATGTATTCCAGGGACGTTTTGGGATTCTTTTGCGAATCTCTGATGATCAGTATCACTCATAACGGACCAGAATCGATGCGTCTGGGTGTCGTAGCGGCTGAAAATATGGACGCTCGAAAATGCCCGATAGAGATGGAGTCGCGGCTGGATCGGGTGTTGAAGAGTCGTCGGGGCGGTCTTATCGAAGAAGAGGATGCCCGGAGGCGATCTGTCCGCGATATTCTCCGAAATGGACGGTACAAGCCCACCGGTAGGGGAAAACCGGCCAGCGAGTACCTCCTTCGGGCGGCGTCCGAGGACGGATTTCCGCGAATTAACACGATCGTCGATATCTGTAATTACATCAGCCTGTATTCTCTTATGCCCGTTTCCATCTGGGATATCGATCGAGCCCGAACTCATCGTTTTGTCGTGCGATTGGGTAGAGAAGACGAGTCGTACGAGTTCAACGATGCGCAGCAGTCGATTGCGCTCAGGGATCTCGTTATCGGATGCGGGATAGACGGGAACGATCTGTCGGGTGTGCCCCTCGTGAGTCCGATCAAGGACAGCGTGAAAACGAAGACCTCTGACCGGAGTCGGAACGTGGCAGCAATCGTGTACGCGCCACTGACCGACGGCCCGATGGGATCCCTCGAAGAAATAGTCACCGAATTTCGAGTACTGCTGGCCATGTGCGGCGAGGACGCTCATGCGTCGGAGGCCATCGTTTTATCCGGTGAAACCGTGGGGATTTAATCCCATTTCTCGCGTATCATGCCCGCACAAATACATACTGCACTGCCCTGTCCAAGCATGCGACGTCAGATCTGTATCGGATTCCTATTGTTTACAACCTGCGTGGGATGTGGGTCGCGGAGGTCTCCGGTTTCCATGGCGACGCTGCGGGCCGAGGAGGCCCCGGATCAGGAGACGTGGTCACCCATACTCGTGATTAGTGAGGATGGAAGGCCCCTGATTCATCTTGCCGCAAGTTATATGGCCCGGTACGACAGACCGGACAGCTCCTATATGGTGCTGACCGGCGAAGATGGTTCGAGTGAGCGGGTTCGCGTGGATCTGTTCGGCGCAGATGGAGATTCTTCGGCCGTCGTTTACTCGGACATGTTGACGTACTACGACAGGGAACGAAGGTTTGTGGCCAGAGGAGACGTTATCGTCATAACCCAGGACGACAAGCGTCTCGAGAGTGAACACCTGGCCTGGACCGAGATCGATAGAAAAGTGAGGACCCCCGGATTTGTCAGAATTATTTCTCCCAATCGGGACGTCAGCGGTTACGGGCTGGTGGCGGCCGAGGATCTTTCCTCCTTTCAGCTGACTCGGGTTACCGGAACCATTATTCCGGACGAGGGATGACGACAGGTAATAGGCCCAACACTGCAGGGCGCCGGGCTGTTCTATTTATGGGCCTAATGTGGTTGGGAGCAATGGCGTCCGTCGGAAACGCTCAGGAGGCGGATCGCAGGCGTGAGGTATCCATCGAGTTCGATTCACTGGCAGGAGCCGTGATCGACGGGGTCGAGACGTTTCTGGCAGTCAATGCAAGGCTGAAGCAGGGGGAGACCTATCTCAGGGCCGCGAGCATGCGGGACGAGGGACCGAAAGGATATCTGTTCGAAGGAAACGTCCGGATCATCGAGCGCGGAGATACGATCTACGCGGATGTGGTACGTTATGACAAGGAGACCAAAATCGGGAGGGCGTCCGGAAATGTGCGCCTTATGGATGGACAGGTTCAACTCAAGTCTGCCTCTACGCTCTATTACACACGGGAAAAGAGAGCAGTATTTGATTCCGGGGTTTCGATGGTAGACAGTCTGACGGTTCTGGAGAGCGATCGAGGTGTGTACTGGTCCGAGGAGTCCCGAGCCGAATTTACGGGTAACGTGCGCCTTGCCCAGGCCGACCTATACGTCGAGGCTGATTCGGTCGTTTACGAGAGAGAATCAGAAAGAACCTGGGCTATAGGAAATGTATTTGTTTTCCGATTGGCGCGTTCAAGTGTCGGCGCTGAACCTTTCAGGCCGGATTCGCTTCAATTTCCCGAACTAACCGAAGGATCAAATCCAGATCGAACCCTGCTTTTTGGTCACCGCGTTTTTCATGACGGACAAACAGACTCCAGTCACGTTTCCGGAGGCGTAATGCTCCTTCAGATACGTTCGGACAGCACAGCAACCGACTCGCTCCTGATTGAGGCCCGAACGATGATTCTGACACGGATGGCAGAATCGGAACGCCTGATCGCGATCGACTCCGTATCTGTGGTCGAGGAGAAGTTTTCCGTCACAGGTGATTCGCTCGTCTTCGACAGTGTCGGCTCGGATGAAGATGAACGCCTGAGCACTCGCATGTTCGGCAATGCCATGGCCTGGCTGGAAAACACTCAGATCTCTTCGGACAGCCTGAGTACGGCCGGGCACGGGTGCGGTCTCGACTCCCTCAATGCGGTCGGGAATGTCTTCGTCGCCAGCGAGGATTCGACGTTGAACCGAATCCAGCAGGTACGCGGAAGAAGTCTGGTCGCCCATTTCTCGTCGGACAGTCTGCGCACACTGAGCGTCAGTCCGAATGCCGAGGCCTTATATTTCATGACCGGTGATGAGAACCAACTCATTGGAGCGATTCGCGCTTCGGCCGATCGAATCGTGTTCACGTTTGACAACGGCGAAGTTTCAGATATTGGCGTGTTCGCGGGTGTAGAAGGAACCTATTATCCGGAAAACCTGGTCGATCAGGCAGAGAGCCTGACCGGTTTTGTGTGGACCCCTGAAAGGAAGCCCGACAGAAAGATGATGCTGCAAATGCTGAACGCGAGACTTGCCGCCCTCAATGCCGGCAGGCAGAAACGCTCATCGTCATCGGTAGAGGACGCAAAATAAAGTTCGTCCAATTGATTTTCGGAAGCAGTTAACATGGCCATTTCTGAAATCGAAAGCGCACTGGATCACTTCAAGAAGGGCGAGCCGGAAGCGGCAATCCCTATCCTCGAAAAAGTGATCGAACAGGTGCCCACCTATGTGATCGCGCACGTTCTGCTGGCGCAGGCCTACGAGTATTCTCGGCAAGAGGAGAAGTCGGTACTTGCTTGGCGGCAGGCCTACCGGATGATCCCGAATAGCCCCCTTCTGTCGACTTTGGAGCAGGAAAAGAAGTTCTTCGATCCTTTCCTCAAATCGATCGAGGACGTTTCGTCCGGTCGTTTACAGATACCGGGAGTGAATGACGAGGGAGTCGTTGAATCGACGGTAAAGGACGGGGCGGTTGTTCTGCGCGCGGTCAATCTGGTCAAAAGATATAAGAAGCGTGCTGTCGTCAAGGCCATTGAACTTCAAGTCAGACAAGGCGAAATTGTCGGGCTCCTGGGTCCCAACGGTGCCGGGAAAACGACGACATTCTACATGATCGTCGGAATGATTCGACCGGACGGGGGCAGCGTCCATCTGGGTGAGGAAGACATCACCTCGCTGCCGATGTATAAGCGCGCAAGGAGAGGAATCGGATATCTGGCGCAGGAAGCATCCATCTTCTCTCAGCTGAGTGTAGAAGATAATCTGAATGCAGTTCTGGAATATCAGCCCTTGTCCAAATCGGAGAGGCGGGAGCGCGTGGAGAGTCTGATCGTGGAATTCGGTCTGGAGAGAGTACGGCGATCTCGTGGTTACACGCTGTCCGGTGGCGAGAGACGGCGGACGGAAATCGCTCGAGCTCTCGCCACGCGTCCGCAGTTCTTCCTGCTCGACGAGCCGTTTGCAGGGGTTGATCCCATCGCGGTCGAAGATATACAGAGGATCGTTGCCGGCCTGAAATCCAGAGGTATCGGCGTGTTGATCACCGATCATAACGCCCACGAAACGCTCGCCATCACTGATCGGGCCTATTTGCTATACGAAGGTAAAATCCTGAAACAGGGTTCCTCCCACTCGCTTGCTTCCGATCCGGAAGTCAGGCGCCGATATTTGGGCGAGAAGTTCACGCTCGAGCGATATCGGTAGAGGAACCGGTTTTTCGATCGTGGGTCTACATTCGCGTGATTCCATGATCCCACCGCATAAACGAAAATCCACCGGACAAGCGAGGTAATCGAGACAATCACCAATATCTACGACGAGTTCGAATGGCGAGGGATGGTATACGATGCCACACCGGACCTGAAGGAGATTCTCGCGAAGGAGAAACTGACGGCCTACATCGGCTTCGATCCAACGGCGTCCAGTCTGCATGTAGGATCTCTTCTCCCCGTCATGGGACTGGCACGTCTACAGCGATTCGGCCATTCACCCATCGCTCTGGCGGGTGGCGGTACCGGACTGATCGGAGATCCCAGTGGCAAAACGCAGGAGCGTCAGCTTCTCGACGAGCGGCAGGCTGCAGAGAATTTGGACGGAATCAGGAAGCAGCTGGTTCGATTCCTGGACTTCGATGTGAAGTCGAATCCGGCGCGTGTCGTCAACAACCTGGACTGGCTGGGTTCGCTGCGCATGATAGATTTCCTTCGTAATGTCGGTAAGTATTTCACCGTGAATTACATGCTTGCGAAGGAATCCGTCAAACGTCGACTCGATGCCGAGGACGGCATATCCTATACCGAGTTCACGTACATGATGCTGCAGGCGTATGACTATCTGGAGCTTTGCGACGAGTACGATTGCACACTTCAGATGGGTGGAAGCGATCAGTGGGGAAATATCGTGGCCGGCGCCGATCTCATAAGAAAAATGCGGAGCCGCCGTGTACACGGACTCGTTTTTCCTCTCGTCACCAATTCGGCAGGCGCGAAATTCGGAAAGACCGAGGCCGGCGCGGTGTGGCTGGATCCGGAACGCACTTCCCCATACAGGTTCTATCAGTTCTGGCTCAACACGGACGATCGGGATGTCGTGGACTTTTTAAAATATTTCACGTGGTTGACCCGGGATGAAATAGACGCACTGGAAGCATCCGTCCGGGATTCGCCGGAGCGCCGAGAAGCACAGAGAGCACTGGCCTCGTCCGTTACGTCGATGGTGCACGACGAAACCGAATTGAAGCGCGCCGAACGGGCCTCCCGGGTCCTTTTCGGGGAGGCCATGGACGCGCTCTCATTCACAGATATCATGGATGTCTTCGAAGATGTGCCGTCGCAGGATTATGAGCGTACAGAGTTCGACGGGGAGGGACTCGGCCTTCTCGATCTTCTCACCGGTTCGGGTCTGACGGGGTCGAAGGGAGAGGCAAGAAGACTGATTCGCTCGGGCGGCATCTATATGAACAACGTCAGGCAGAGCGATGAATTGAGGCGAGTGACCATTCCCGACTGCATCGAGGGAAAGGTTCTTGTTCTCAGGAAAGGCCAGAAAAATTACAGACTGGTTCAGATCGTTTAAAACGAACCGGTCCAGAAAAGGCAGGTATTGCAATGGTTGTCGTCATGGAAGTCGGGGCTTCGGAAAATCAGATTGAAGCTGTAATCGAGCAGCTTAACAATCACGGTTTCGACGTTCACCGCTCCAGTGGGAGCAGACAGACGGTGCTGGGAGCGATCGGTGTTCGGCCCGAGTTTGACCAACGGCATATCCGGCTGTTGGACGGCGTTGCGGAAGTGCACCGGGTCACGGAGCCTTACAAATTTGCGAGTCGGGCCTGGAAAAAGGATAACACGATCGTAACGGTCAAAGGCGTGGATATCGGTGGCGAGGAGATTGTCGTAATGGCCGGACCCTGCGCGATTGAAGACGAAGAGCAGATCGATAAGACGGCGGCCCATGTGGCGAAAAATGGGGCGACCTTTCTCAGAGGAGGCGCCTTCAAACCCCGTTCGTCGCCTTACTCGTTTCAGGGACTCGGCCTGCCCGGTCTGAAAATGATGCGCGGAGCCGCAGATAGGCACGGCCTGCGCGTGATCACGGAGGCCATGGATATCTCTCAGATAGAAGTGGTGTACGAATACGCAGATATTATCCAAATCGGCGCACGTAACATGCAGAACTTTCCACTGCTGAAAGAACTGGGCAAAATCGACAAACCGGTTCTGTTAAAGCGGGGTCTGATGGCGACGATTGAAGAATGGCTGATGAGCGCCGAGTACGTGATGGCGGAGGGGAATCTAGACGTTGTTCTATGCGAACGCGGGATTCGGACATTCGAACCCTCTACGAGAAATACACTTGATCTGTCAGCCATTCCCGTCGTCAAGGCGAAGAGTCATCTGCCCGTGATCGTGGATCCGAGCCACGGTATTGGCATCCGAAACAAGGTCGTTCCGATGGCCCGAGCGGCCATTGCTGCCGGAGCGGACGGGTTGCTAATCGAGACTCATCCCGATCCGGAGAGTGCGAAGAGCGATGGCCCACAGTCTCTTTATTTTGACCAGTATTCTGAGCTGATGAGGCAAATACGGCTGATTGCGCGGGCTGTCGATAGGTCCGTGAATTCGATACTGGTCGCCTGATCGATTTTTTTTCGTTTATTGTGTGGCCCGGGTGTTCCTGGCCCGAATATTGAGCTGTCCCGCCCTGCTCCAACATGGCGTCACAACGGTCGTATTAATAACTGTTTATGTGCGGAATAGTCGGATATATCGGTGAAAGGCGTGCCATAGATGTCCTCTTGCGCGGGCTGAAACGCCTCGAGTATCGGGGATACGATTCTGCCGGTGTTGCGATCGTCGATGGCCACCTTAAGATTTACAAGAAGAAGGGTAAGGTCGACGATCTTTCGAAAGAACTTGACATCCCCAACCTTCTCGGACGCCTCGGAATCGGGCATACACGGTGGGCGACGCATGGCATTCCAAACGATGTCAATGCCCATCCGCATGTGAGTTCGTCCGGCGAGTTTGCGCTCGTACACAACGGTATTATCGAAAACTACACCGCGCTACGCGACCGGCTTATCCAACGGGGATACACGTTCGAAAGCGAGACGGATACCGAGGTTCTGGTTCGCCTCGTGGAAGACGTTCGCGAAACGACGGGGCTGCCTCTCGAAGAAGCACTCCAGCAGGCGCTTCGACATGTCGTCGGCACGTACGGCATCGCCCTGGTGTCCGGCGAAGACCCCGATCTGTTGATTGCGGCGCGCAAGGGAAGTCCGCTGATTCTGGGAGTCGGCGCTGGAGAGTACTTCCTGGGCTCGGATGCCGCCCCGATTATCGAGTATACGCGCGATGTGGTCTACCTGAATGACGGGGAGATGGTGGTGATCCGCCGGGACGGATACGAAGTCCGTACGATCGATAATATCGTCCTCAACAAAGAGGTGCACCATCTGGAGTGGGATCTCGAGCATATCGAGAAGGGTGGATATCCGCATTTCATGCTAAAGGAGATTTTCGAGCAACCGACCGCTATCGAAAACGCGATGCGCGGGCGCGTGTGTCTCGACAAAAATTGTATCAGACTCGGCGGACTGCTCGACGATTTCGAGACAATCAGGAATGCACGGCGCGTTATCATTTGCGCCTGCGGCACGTCCTGGCATGCGGCGCTTGTGGGGGAGTATCTGATCGAAGGACTCGCCCGGATCCCGGTTGAGGTAGAGTACGCTAGCGAGTTCAGGTACAGACAACCGATAATGCGGGATGGAGATATCGTTTTCGTGATTTCGCAGAGCGGTGAGACGGCCGATACACTCGCAGCTGTTCGGGAGGCCAAACGACAGGAGATTCCCGTTTTCGGGATCTGCAATACCGTCGGATCGACGATCGCTCGCGAGACGGACGCCGGTGTTTATCTGCATGCCGGACCGGAGATCGGCGTCGCCTCCACGAAGACTTTCACCGGTCAGGTCATCGTCCTGGCGATGCTGGCGCTCGAACTGGGCCGTGACAGAACGCTCTCTGACGACACGTTTACCGCGTATCTGCAGGAGTTGGGAAGGATACCCGAGAAAATTCGCGCCGTTCTCGAGAGCGACGACCTTATCCGCGATATCGCCCAGCTGTACCGCTACACTTCCAATTTCCTATACCTCGGACGCGGCTACAACTTCCCGGTCGCTCTGGAGGGTGCGCTCAAACTGAAGGAGATATCCTATATACACGCAGAAGGGTACCCGGCCGCCGAGATGAAGCACGGCCCGATTGCTCTGATCGATCAGTTCATGCCTGTCGTTTTCGTGGCGATAAAGGATAGCACGTATGACAAAATCGTATCCAATATCGAGGAGGTGGTGGCCCGCAAGGGGCACGTTATTGCCATCACGGATGAAGGGAACGGGCAGTTGGACAACCTGTGCGAACATGTCATCCGTGTTCCGGCCACCGAAGAGTTTCTATCCCCGCTGCTGACCGTAATCCCGCTTCAGCTGCTCTCCTATCATATCGCCGTAATGCGGGGATGTGACGTCGATCAGCCGAGAAACCTGGCGAAGAGCGTGACGGTCGAGTAGCTTTTAATGGTCAGGCGAACCGCGTAGTATCAGGGCACCCGAATACCGGCGACACTGGGACCGATGACAGCGATCGGATTTGAGAATGCGTCGTGCGTAAGTACGAGGTCGAGGGCGGCATACGTTCTCTGGCTGATGTCGTAATTGCGCCTCGTATCGAACACGAGATATGGACGTTTGTTGCGAATCCACCATGCGTTGCGCTCTGTTGCGAAGGCGGCCTGGAGAGCCTGTGACAAGACCTGCTCGTCCGTCATGTTATCGCTTCGGAAGGACTCAACTTCGAATGCTACGGAGCGCGTGGCAATTGCATCGATCATATAAAAAACGAATCCGCATACGGCTAACCAGAGTGCGATACCGCGGACCGCGTTCGACGAAGTAATTCGGTGATACGGGGAGGCGAGCATATTTCAGAAAATAGATCATCTATGAATGACGCATGCTTACACAGAAAGCGTGCCATTCATGGATCGGGTTCGTCACGGCCCCAAACGGCCAGAATAGGCGATTACGAATGGGAATCAGGCTAGGATGAGACTCATTGTGGGATGATTTTCGTCTGAACCAACCGGTTGAGCTGGCGTACACGCATCAATTCCGGGATTGCAAAGCGGCAAGAGTAACGATGATCAATACGGATCTACTTCAAGGAATAAAGGAGCGCTTCAGGGATGTCACTCAAGAGATGGCCATTCCCGAAAATGCTACGGATCCGAGAAAAATGGCCCAGTTGGGTCGCGAGCACGTCTCTCTCAAAACTGTCGTCGAAGCCATCGAGAATTACGAGAGACTGACCAACGAGCGCGCCGATCTGAAGGAATTGGTCGAATCCGAGTCCGATTTGGAACTGACCGAGATGGCGCGCCTGGAACTGGAAGCGATCGAGTCTGAACTTCACATGGTCGAGGACGACCTGCGCCTCCAGTTGATTCCGAAGGATCCGGAAGACACGAAGGATGCTATCGTAGAAATCCGTGCCGGAACGGGTGGGGACGAAGCCTCTCTGTTTGCCGGCGATCTCTTTCGTCTCTACACCCGCTTTGCAGAGAGAAAGGGGTGGAAAGTGGAATTGATCAGCAACTCGGCCGGAACGCAGGGAGGGTTCAAGGAAATCGTATTCAGTCTCCACGGCGCCGACGCTTTCGGTACGATGAAGTTCGAGAGCGGCGTGCACCGGGTTCAACGGGTTCCTACTACCGAGTCTAGTGGGCGGATCCACACGTCCGCGGCTTCAGTGGCAATACTTCCGGAGGCGGAGGAAATCGATCTGGATATCGGTCCTAACGATTTGAAATTCGATGTGTACAGATCGAGTGGACCTGGAGGCCAGAGCGTGAACACTACGGATTCAGCCGTTCGGATAACGCATATCCCGACCGGATTGGTCGTGACCTGCCAGGACGAGAAGAGCCAGCATAAGAACCGGGATAAAGCCCTGCGCGTGCTCCGATCGAGGCTGTATGACCTGGAACGCAAGAAACGGGAATCTGAGCGGAGTGAAGCTCGCAGGTCCATGGTCAGCACGGGAGACCGATCAGCCAAGATCCGAACGTATAACTGGCCGCAGGGCCGCGTTACCGACCATCGTCTCGAGGGAGAGCACAAAAATTACTCGCTCGAAAAAGTCATCGACGGGAATCTGGACGATATCATAAAAGCGCTTCGCACGGCCGAAAATGCCGAGCGACTGGCCAAATTGTAACAGGGCCTGAAAAGATTCTGTTACGTCGAGCAGGTCTCATCCTCCGTTAACACGCTGATCGGGCGACGAATGTCCGTGTGTTTCCCGCGAATATCTGCACGAACTCGGAAATAGACATTAGAACGAAGTACTTTTCCAAGCTAGCTATAAAGTCCCTGTTCCTCGCGCAGACGGGGGGCGCAGCATGTCCAATTAATCCAAGGGGATTCAATGACAGCGAGTCAGAATACATACGAGATGACCTATATCGTCAACTCGGTGATCAGTGAGGATCAGATCAAGGATCTCGTCAAGCGCGTCAGTTCTTATGTCACCGAGGCCGGCGGTGAAATCTTCGAGGTAGATGAGTGGGGCAGCCGCCGTCTTGCATATCCGATTCAGAAGAAACGCAACGGATATTACGTCAATATGTATTTCCGTTTGTCTGGAGCCAACATCCCTCGATTGGAGCGGTCTTTGGAAATCGACGACAACATTCTTCGGTACCTGACGCTTCGAATGGACGCAAAGATGATGCGACACTACGAGAAACAGAAAAGTGTCCGTGCGGCTCTCGAGGTTGAAGCAGAGGCGGAAAAGTCTGAACCGAAGGAATCCTGAGCCCACTCACCATCTGAAAGACACAGAGCCGCAGGAAAAAGATCATGTCCAAACAGACGAACCTCTCCAAGGTAGAATACGTCGATTACAAGGATATCGAACTGCTGAAGAGATATCTGAACGAACAGGGAAAAATTCTGCCCAAACGAATCACGAACGTGCCGGCGCATTTTCAGCGCCAGCTGACTTGTGCGGTCAAGCGTGCCCGGCACCTCGCAATGTTACCATTTGTTGCCGACGCCCTGAAGTAGTGTTAACAGGCCCTAGTCAGAATATTCGATGTGTGGCTCTTCCGTCGGAAGTCCACAAACCGGAAGAACGAAAATGAAAATCATTTTGCTGAAAGAAGTTGATAACCTGGGCGAGGCAGGCCAGATCGTCAACGTAAAGAACGGCTACGGTCAGAATTTCCTCATTCCCAAAGGAATGGCGCGTCTGGCCACCCCAAGCGCAGTCAAGGCCTGGGAGGAAGAGCGCAGGCAAGCCGGTCGCAAGCATGCCAAGCGGAAAGAGGACGCCGAAGTACTGGCGAAAGAGATCGAGTCGGTTGAGGTCGTCATAACGGCAAAGGTCGGAGAGGAGAATAGGATTTTCGGATCTGTAACGTCCCAGGACATTTCCGAAGCTCTTGCCGGACACGGCATTCAGATCGATCGAAGGGCGATTCATCTGGACGACGATATCCGTCTGCTGGGTGTCTATTCAGCGACGGTAAAGGTCCATGCGGAAGTGAGTTGCCAGGTGAAAGTCCGGGTCGAGCCGGAAGAGGCAATCGCGGACGCTTGAACCCATCTCCTGATTGGGCGGGAAATCCAGTGTCCTGATGAATGGTCTGAGCCTCATCATGAGGTGGGGCGTATGTTTGACGAGGTATATGTCCGATCCGGGTGTATACCTTTTTTTTACGGGGAAGATTTTTCGATCATGTGCGTTTACACTATTCGACCGCGTGTAAAAAGCTTGAGAGGCGGATGAGTGCCGGCATTGTAACTTCCAGGCTACCCGAGACTCTCAGTGACTGCACTGCGTGTCTTCTGTCTTGCCGAACAAAAAAATAGCCATCGGCAGGACGGTTTCAGGTAGCGTTAACAGGCCTTAACCATCCGGTGACGTCGAACCTCCAATCGCGAAGTCCAACCAGTCAGCCACGATGCGGCAACCCTCTTTCGTCTCGATTCTTATCCTCGCGCTCGCAGGCTTTCTGCCGGCGAATCCGATCCACGCTCAGTTCGATCAGCTATTCGATATTGAGGATCTGATCACGTGGGAGACTTCCGTTTTTCCGGGTCGGATCGGGCTTGGCGGGCAGGCCTACGCCGTCTTCGACGCGAGCTTGACCGGGGATTGGAAAATCTACGCTCTGGAGTCGTCGCTTCCCCCCCTCGATTCGGTGCTCGTGCGCCCGTACGGCGTCACCATCGAGTGGACGTCCCTCCCGGAAGGTTTCGGGCCTTTCGGCGCAGTGCGGCAGCGCACTCCGGAGACGGATTATGACGTCAACTTCGATATGACCCTGAAATTCTTCCACGAGGAGGCCAGGTTCGTCTCGGGGATCGAATCCCTAGAGCAGGTTGGTGACGGTTCGTTCTCGCTGGAAGCGAACGTACGATTCCAGATCTGCAGTGATGAGCGGGGGATGTGTCTGAGGCCGACGACGGTGCCGCTCACCGTCGATCTGATGATAGACTCTTCTTGCATTGGCGAAGGCTGTTTCGCCACGACTGCCATGCTCACCGGACTCGTCGGCGATCAGAAGCAGGATACCTCGAGTCCGAGTCTGATTTCGGCTAGCACCGATTTTGAAGCCTTCAGGGAAAGCGGATTCTGGTCATTCCTGCTGCTCGCGATTGGTGCCGGCCTGGCTTCCCTCTTGACACCGTGCGTGTTTCCGATGGTACCGTTGACCGTTTCCTACTTCACGAAACACTCGAATAACCGCGCGGAGGCCGTACGCATGGCATCCGTTTTCGGGGGTTCGATCATCGTCATGTTCACGGCGCTCGGTGTCATCGCAGCAGTTCTTCTCGGAGCCGCAGGCGCCCAACGTATTGCGGCGAATCCGTGGGTGAATCTGTTCATTACCATCGTTCTGGTAGGCTTCGCTCTCTCTCTGCTGGGGATGTATGAGCTTCGGCTTCCCACGGGACTGGTCAACTTTTTCAATCGGAAAGGAGAAGAGACGTCCGGATGGGTCGGCGTCCTGTTCATGGGGCTTACGCTTACGCTGGTCTCCTTTTCCTGTACCGCTCCGTTCGTCGGTGGCCTGCTGGCTGCGGCTGCCGGAGGAACGTGGCTGTACCCGCTTGTCGGTATGATTGTCTACAGCGCGACTTTCGCCCTGCCGTTCGTGCTGTTCGCTCTGTTCCCGAACGCACTCAACGCCCTCCCAAGATCTGGATCCTGGATGAATTCCGTGAAAGTGGTTCTGGGATTCGTCGAACTGGCGGCAGCTATCAAATTCCTGTCGAACGCCGACCTCATCTGGGGCTGGGGACTGATTTCGCGACCGCTCGGCATCGCATTCATCGTCGTCGTTTTCTTCCTCACCGGATTCTATCTACTGGGCAAGCTTCGTCTCCCGCACGAGGATCCCGTCGAATCGGTTGGCGCCGGCAGGGTTCTGGCGTCGATCGTTTTCTTCGTTTCCGCTCTTTACATGGTGCCCGGTCTGCTCGGTGCACCCCTGAACCGGTTGGATGCCTATCTGCCTCCGAGGCAGGGCACGGACGTCAGCATCCTGTCTCTCATGCAGTTCTCGGGTGGCCTGGTATCGCTAGCAGACGAGGAGGCCTGGCACGTTGACGACATTGAGGGTGCCTTTACGGAGGCCTCCGAAGTCGGCCTGCCGGTTCTGATCGACTTCACCGGGTACACCTGTACGAACTGTAGAGAAATGGAGTCCAATGTGTTTCCCAGGAAACCGGTTGCCGATCGCTTCGAGACTGATTTCGTATTGCTGCGACTCTACACAGACGGTCTCGAAAGGGGTGATGAGTTCAACAGATACCAACTCCGGCTCACCGGCACGGTGGCTCTTCCCACTTACGCAATCGTTCATCCTTTCGATCAAGCAGTCCTGGCGAGGCGCAGCGGAATGATGGACGCTGACGAATTTGCGGCGTTCCTGGACGCCGGGACGGCTTCTTTTAACAGGCTTGAGCGGCAAAACCCGTCGAGCGTTGTCGACACGGCTTCTGGTTAGCCGTCCTGGGCCACGGGTATCAACAGTACGGGTTGATGTGACTCGCGGGCTACGACGTTGGTTACGCTTCCCAGTAACATTCTCTCGATGGCGCTGTGTCTGTGTTTTGCCAGCACGATCAGGTCGACGCCCAGCTCTGAAGCGTTATCCAGAATTATACGGGCCGGATCGCCCTGTAGAATTGCCGGGCGGACGAACCGCTCCTCGACGAACCGGTGAAATTCGTTCCGTTCTGTTTCAACGATCTTCTTCTCGACCGCCGGATCATAAATCGCATAGGCCATCTCTGCAAAACCGCTCCTCGGATCCATGTCCAACGACGAGGACGGGGTAGGAACGTGAACGTGCAGGATGAACAATTCGGCCTCAAGCCGGTCGGCCAGATCCTGGATTCGATCGGTAATATTTCTTGGCTCCTTCAGATCCGTGGCAAATAGAATTTTCAAGAGCGACACCTTACCCGTGATCGATAATTGATAATAACCGGATATCATTTCATGAGCAACGGCGGACAGAATTTTTCTACCGCCGGTTATGAACGTCGTCGAGGCGGGTCGATGAGAAAACCATACGCGACCTCTCGACCACATGACCGGAACTCCACGATCAACATCGGGCCGGAAGCGCCCTTTCGCTACGTTTCATCATCCCGCAGACTCATCGACGTTATGCGCTTCGGCTGGACACTTTGCTCGGGAGACCGTGCTCCGGGACGGCCGTCATGCTCCGGATGAAAAAGAGGAGCCAGCGGGTCCGGATGCCTGGTTGCACCGCTCGCTGGCAGGTGACGAGTCTGACAGACAGAGAATGTTTGTCTGGGTACACGAATGCGGGCGGCGATATTACCTGGAAAAGACAGCAGTCGAGCCCCTTCTGTCCTACCACGACGCACAGGATCTAGCGACCGAGGCCCTCATTGAATTCGAAAAGTCATGGCGCCGCGTTCGATCCGTCGAACATTACACGCGCCGTATGCTGAAGAACAACCTGCAGCGCTTCTTGAAAAGGAAACGACGCTCCTTGAAGCGGGAGTCTATTCTGGCTCCGGAGCAAATCGAATATCATGCCTCCGAAGCCGTCATACATACTCCCGAGTTCGGCTTCGAACGCTTTTCAGACGAAGACCGGCGACGGGTTCACACTGCGAGTGTTGCGCTCGAACAGGCCGACCCGATCATACAACTGCTGTTCAGGTATCGCGTGTTCAGTGGATCGATGACTTACCGGGAGATCTCCGAGATCGTCGGTGCCACGGAGACATCCCTTCGAATGCGAATGGCTCGATTCAACAGGCGTGTGAGAGAGTTGCACCGGCGGCAGGAACTACACCGTGCACCTCAAACGTTGTCTCTGTAGCTCATTTCGCGATGCCACCGGCGGTTTTATCAAGGCCGTTCAGGCACGTGGCCCGTCGAATTGAACTTAGGGCAGACGGACTCGTACACGAGGCCGTTCGGGAAGCATCCTCCCGGTTTCACGAATCTAAAATAGTGGAATCCACGGCCATACGATATGCTCAACGTGTTCTCAGAAGCTCCAGTCTCCCTGTTCATAATTCTCATCAACATTCTGACTGGACTCTACTCGATGTTCATGGACGAATCCCTGATGGGTCGTATGGCTTTTCGACCCAAGAGGATCAGGAAAGACAGGGAGTACTATCGGTTCATTACGGCGGGTTTCGTTCATGCCGGCCTTGGGCACCTGGCCTTCAATTTGATCACGCTTTTTTACTTCGGACCGTATCTGGAACTGAGAATGGGTTCGGCCGCATTCATATTGGTTTACTTCGGCTCGCTGTTGACGGCCCACGGAGCGGTTTATTACGCCCACCGCAACGATGAGTCCTACTCGGCTGTGGGCGCATCGGGCGCTATCTCGGGAATTTTATTTGCGTTCTGCCTCTTCAATCCGTTCAGGCAAATCGTATTGTTTGGACTCCTTCCGATTCCTGCATGGCTGTTCGCAATCGGGTTCGTTGCCCTGTCGATATACGCCATGAAAAAACAGGCGAGCAGGGGTAGTGGGTGGATCGCACACGAGGCGCACCTGGGGGGAGCGCTGGGTGGTTTGCTGCTGACGATCATGATCGAACCGAGATCACTGGGAAATTTTTTAAGTCTGATCGGTTTGTAACCGTTATTGTATTCCCCCCTTCTTGATGCTGTTTCGCCAAGGAACGGGTTAATCCGTTATTGTTTTTTGCTAATGGAAATAGATCGACTTATCTTAGCGTCCAATCATGCCGCCTGGAATGCATCCCGAGAACGGGATCTCTCGGTCGCGTAGTGACAATGGGCAGCGAAAAGCTCGGTCGTTAACGGTCGGGCTTTTTGCACTTCTGCCCGTCGCCGATAACCGGTCGCCGGACAGATTCACACTCGCTCATTCGGTCTGTCAACCCCGCTGTGGATATCTGTGTGAACTCTTTGTGGACTTCCAGAATGTCGTTGCTATTGACATCAGTACCATATAGGAATATAATACGTCCAGTGCCTGACGGCACCGTTCCTTGACGTGACTGAGTCTCTAGGCTGCATGAGGTTGGCCCGCACGTGATCGAAAGATCATGACGACACTAACCGCTCCGACCGGCGATGAAGGTCTTATACTTCTCGAGAGTATCCGACTGGAGTCGGATCGCACCGGAAGCAGTCCCCCGTGATGTCAATGGTGGAAGAGTCGAAAGATTCGGAAGTCAGAGGCAAGTGACCGGAGGAAGGCGGAAGGTGGCTTGATGCAACGGAAGCGAAAGCTTCGGCGATCGCGGAAGATGTAAAGGGTGAGTAAGTCTCGCTGGAAACTGGAATGGACACGTCCCGGCGTTAAGTTCTGGACCGGCGGGGGCTGAGCCCGTTGGACTGCTGATGGAACCGCAGTCGGCTTTGGCCGATTTCGGGGAAAGAAGCGGACCGAAAAACGGGCGAAGCGAACCTCTTCTCTACACGCTGACAGTGCTTTTCGGAGCCGCTGGCAGAAGGGAAGAGAGGCCGTGCGCGACGGAAGCTATCCTTCGGGAAAGCGGAAGAAACGCAGGGCGTACGGGACGGAAGCGATCCTTCGGGAGAGTGGACGAAACGTACAACCGTGTGCGACGGAAACGGTTCTTCGGAGCCGTGGAAGAAACACGCAACCGTGTGCGACGGAAACGGTTCTTCGGAGCCGTGGAAGAAACACATAGCAGCGTGCGACGGAAGCAATCCCTCGGGAGAGCGGAAGAAACACACAACCGTGTGCGACGGAAACGATTCTTCGGAGTCGTGGAAGAAACACACAGCCGTGTGCGACGGAAGCAATCCTTCGGGAGAGTGGAAGAAACATGTGGGAGTGTTCGTGGGCGAACTGTCTCCGCCGTGTGCCCACACGACGAAGGCATTACGTAGGAAACTCGCAAGGGTGGAATACGTCACCGATGGTCCGGGAAACCGGAAAGTCGGAAACCATAGAGACCCGAACCTCCCATTCAACTGGTTCGGCTCGGCCACTTCGGTGGAAGATTCAAGCCAGGGGAGGTCCGCGCGTCGGGAAGCAAAGGAAGCTACTCTTAGAGAGTGGCTTTTTTTGTTTTGTGCCGGTTCGATTCAGGAAAGGGTCAGCAATGCAGGGGCTCGTTACAGCAGCCGTCATCAATTATCAGACCCCGGATCTCCTGACCGATGCTGTCCGATCGTTCAGGAAATACTATCGGGACGTCCCGCTAATTGTCGTCGAGAACGGCTCGATGGATGACTCGTTCGAGTGCATCAAAACACTTCAGGCCGCCTTTCCGGATTCGATAACCCTCATTCGGAATGCGGAGAACCTGTATCACGGCCCTGCCATGGATCAGGCGATCCGGAGCAGCAAGACCCCGTTTGTGTACGTTTTTGACAGCGATACCCGCACGAAAAGTGGGGGCTTTCTCGAGGCGATGACGAAGATGATGACGGAAGATTCAATGTGTTATGCCGTCGGAAAGATTGTAACGGTGAATAGAAGGGGCTTTGCCGCCACAGCAGGTACACCCGTTCCGGTTTCAGCCTTCATGTTGATCAGAAAAGAGAAATACGAGTTGCTCGCGCCGTTCGAACACCACGGACTACCGGTTCTGAAGAACTGCATCGATGCGGCCAGAAATGGATGGCGAATCTGTTCTTACCCCGTAGAGGAATACGTAGAACACTTCGGACGTGGAACCGCAGATAGGTACGGTTATGGACTCGGGTGGAGAAGCCGGATCGACTATCTGTTGAACCGTTTAGGTCTATAGCTCTAAGAAGACTTTCTGCGCGTGGCGATACGATCGAGGAGTTGGTCCCATGAGCAGAACCTGAATGCATCCCTTGGTCCATCCTCCGCCTGTGTAAACCACGCCACCCTCCATCCGGCTCTCAGACCGCCTAGCACGTCGGAGCGGAGAGAATCCCCCACGAAAAGGATTTCCTCCCGTGCACAGTCTGCCAGTTTCGTCGCATGGTCGAATATCTTAGGATCCGGCTTCAAGTATCCGACCTCCTCACTGATTACAATGGCTCGGGCAGCACGCTCAATCTCGGGAAACTGCCTCAGCTTGGCATGCTGAATCTCAATGAAACCGTTAGTGAGGATACCGACCGGCAGTCGATTCGCGATGCTCTGATATGCCTCACTGGCTCCGGGCAAGAAGGACCAGTGGTTGGAGTATCTCGACAGATAGAACGCGCTCAGTTCGCCTGCATCGCTAGCGTCGTCGAGACCAAGTCTTGCCAGCAATAGTTCAAAACGCTCCAGTTTGGCCCGCACCTTGTCGATTTCGCCGGCGCCGTATCGTTTCCACACGTCGGCATTTATCTCGGCGTACATATCCTGGAGCGAGGAAAGACCATTTGAGCCGAGGCAGCCTCGGTATTGATCGTACAGATCTTCGAGTGCTTGGCGCTCTGCTTGTTTGTGGTCTAGAAGCGTGTCGTCCAGGTCGAAGTAGACAAACGAAAGGTTGCTCATGCTTCGATCTTCTTTTCGAACAGTCCGTACTCGTTTTCTTTCACGGCGCCAATGGACTCCAGGAAATTTATGAGTCTCAGGTTGTCGTCCAGAACCCAACTCATTTCGCAGCCTAGCACGCCGGATTCTCTCGCTCGTTCGGTCATATCGGCAACGAGCCATGCATCGAGTCCCCGGCCGTGGTATTTCTTCCGGACACCCATCAACGGCATTCGGATTTCGCGAATGACACCCATCTTTTGCAGGAACATCAGTTTGAAAATCCCGAACGGAAGCAGACGGCCGTTCGGAATCGTCTTGAGGGCATAATTCATGTCGGGTATAGTCACACAGAAAGCGATCGGAACGCCATCGTCCTCAATGATGGTCAAGAGTTTTGGATTGATGATCTGTTTCAGCTCCTTGGCCATCTGGGAGAACTCGCGATCCGTCATCGAGACGAAACCCCAGTTGTCGGACCATGCGTCGTTGTAGATCTCACGGAGATCGTTCGCTTCCTCGTCGAATCGGTCCATATCGACTTCTCTGAGGGTGAGGCCTGGATTGCGCCGCCGAACGATATCGGCTCCCCTGAACAGGCGGGAATCGTCAATGATTCGGGAATTGGAGTAGTAGGACCACATGGTCATGACGCGTTCGAATCCGTATTCGAGTAGCAATCGCTCATAGTAGGGTGCATTGTACGCCATGAGAATTGCAGGCTGTCGTTCGAAGCCCTCGATGAGTAGCCCCGAGGTATCGTTCAGAGAAGGGCTCGCGGGTCCGCGCATGCTTACCAGGCCTTTTTCGCGAAGCCATGCCGCGGCGATATCGAATAGCGCCGCTGAAACCACTCGATCGTCGACCGTTTCGAAGAAGCCGAAGAAACCTGCGCCGTCCTCGTATTTCTTCAGGTGCATTCCGTTTACGATCGCACCGATCCTACCCACCACTTCACCGGAGGTGCTTCGAGCCAGGAATAAAGCCATATCTCCATGATCGAAGAAGGCGTTTTTTTTTGGACTGAGGATGTGCGCGGTATCCACTCTCAGTGGGGGTACCCACTTCGGATTGTCCGCGTAGATCCGATACGGAAGATCGATGAACGCTTTGCGGTCTAGTCTTGACTTTACACGAGTGATCACGGGTGTCTGCATATCAGGAGTATTGCCCGACCTCGATGAGAAAAGAGAAGGCAGTTACAGTCTGCCTATCTGGACAAGTAAAATAGGAGGGATATCCGAGAGTTGGAACAAGGCCCTGTTAACGCTACTCGAAAGTGTCCTGAAGCCGCCCGTAAACGGGTCCAAGAAAAGGGGCCGTCCTGATGGACAGCCCCTTTCTAAATTTTCGATCATCGGGCATTACCGTTCGGCCTATTCGGGCATCCCGTTGTTGATCAGCGTACCATACTTTCTTCCGACTTTTCTGAATGCTCCCAGAATAAAGTCGAGGTCATCGTCCGTATGCGTGGCCATGTAGGAAGTTCTCAACACCGACTGGCCCTGGGGTACGGCCGGAGGAACTACGGCGTTCACGAACACTCCCTCCTCAAGCAAATCCTTCCACATGAGGAAGCAGGTTTTCATATCGCCGGCCTCAACGGAAATGATCGGTGCCAGGCTCGTCCAGACATTAAAGCCCGCATTTCTGAATCCATCCCTCATATAGTCCGAGATCTCTCGGAGCCTCTCGACACGCTCTGGTTCTTTCACCAGAATATCAAGGCACTTAAGAACCGTTGCTACGCTGGCAGGGGGCATGGAAGCGCTGTAGATATGGGTGGAACTCATATGGCGGATGTATCCGATTACATCGGCGTCGCCAACGACGAATCCGCCCAGAGAAGCAAAGCTCTTTGAAAAAGTCCCCGTTGTCAGATGCACCCCGTCCTGAAGTCCAAAATGAGCCGCACTTCCATGTCCTCCGGGACCAATTACGCCGACTGCATGAGCGTCGTCGAGCATAAGTGCGGCGCCGAATTCCTCAGCCAGTCCAAGCAATCCGGGCACATCGGCGATGGTCCCGCTCATCGAGAACACGCCATCCGAGACGATCAGTTTACCCGCATCCGGACGCTCTTCCTGCGCCTTCTCGATAACCTTGCGCAGATGTTCCAGATCGTTATGTCGGAACCGGATCGTATCGGCGAGGCTGACCTGAGTACCCGCGACGATGCAGGCGTGATTATCCTTGTCGGAGAAAATCAGATCCCCCTTTCCAGCCAATGCCTGGATGACACCCATATTCGTCATATAACCCGTCGAAAACAGGACGCAGGCATCGCGGCCCATGAAATGGGAGAGACGCTCCTCCAATTCGATGTGAATATCGAGGGTGCCGTTCAGGAATCGGCTACCCGTACAACCCGTACCGTATTTGTGAATCGCTTTTTCGGCTGCCTCCAGCACTCTTGGATCCGAGAGTAGGCCGAGGTAATTGTTCGAGCCAGCCATGATGACTTCACGCCCATTCATGATGGCGCGCGTACCGTCATTTCGCTCGATCGGCCTGAAGTACGGATATAGACCCGCAGCCTGAATCTGTGAATAGATTTCGCTTGGATCGAAAAACTGATGGCATTTTTTGAAGAGAAACGGGTCCTTCACCGCGGTGACCTGGATTTCACCGTCTTCCGCAGTGGACTCCGGTTTAGGGTAGCCTTCAGGCGTCATATAACGTGCCCCGGATACTGAAAGAGGCGACGGTGTGAGCTATTCGAATCGGGCCCTTGGGTTACACCGACGAGAAAATATACATTCAAACTGTTTAGGAAGTCCTAAACGCGTTGAAGATCACTGATTCTGGCCGCCAAGTGGGTTTTGACGACGAGCAAGGCTAACACTAATGCTCAACGTACCGTTCGGTTTCCGGCTATGATTTCTGCGTGATTCCTTCCCATGATTATTGGCCGATGGGGATTCGGACTCTAAGGGAAATTCCACGCGGGATCGGAGCGATTTCTATCGCCAGATTATCGTCCACGTCGAAATCCAACAGGTGGGCACTTACGAATGCATCCAGAATCGACAGGCTGTAGAGGAGGCCGACGCTGAGAAGCGTCAGGTCACGGTTTCGGCGGAGGTTATCTCGCCTGGACTCGAGCGGTCTCGACGATATCGGACCGAATTCAGCCGACAGTCTCTCGTAGGATGCTTTGAAGTCCGCTTTCGGGTTCACTTCGATCTGCCCGGAGTCTACCTTCTCCTGAAATGCCTTGTACTGAAACGCCCGTTTGTATAGCTGATAGTCGTCGTTGAGATTTATATACGTCACGACGAGGCCCCCGAGTGCTCCGTAAAGGATCGGGAGCTTGTAATACTGGGCATTATAAATCTGTCCCCAGCCGGGCAGAGCCGCGGCTCTGCGGAGAGCACCGTGTGGAGAGTGAAGTGCATCCTCACTATCTGCCGTATTCTGAGCCAGACAGGACGGAGACAGGCCGGTCGCAAAAAGCAGCATGACCACGAGCTTCCACGTGGCGACCGGAATCCCGAAAAGTAGTCCGCCGGACCGTAACGGCCTAACGAAGCATGAGTTCGACAATTCGCTCCAGGTCGTCATCCGAATAATATTCCACCTCGATGCGCCCCCCTTTCTTGTTAGCGGCCGATTTGATAGAAATCTGCGTACCGTAGGTGATGCGCAGGCGATCTCTGATCGCTCTGAGTTCGGGGCTCTCGATTGGAACAACCTTAATCGATGCCCGCTTTCTGGCGGATGGTTTCTTCTCTTGGTCTTCTTCCAGAATCGTGCGAACGCGCTCTTCCACCGCTCTGACGGAGAGGCCGTCCCTGATAATTCGTGCCAGTACGCTGAGCTGGTCCTTTTCGGATTCCAGCGAAATGAGTGCACGGGCATGACCGGTCGATACGGTTCCGTCTCTCAGTGCAGCCTGCACCTTTGGCGGGAGGCGCAGGAGCCGTAGAAAATTCGCAACAGTTGTTCGATTCTTGCTGACCTTTTCAGCAACCTGGTCCTGTATCAGCCCACACTCGTCGATGAGTCTCTGGTAGCCCATGGCGATCTCGATCGGGTTGAGCGACTGGCGTTGAACATTTTCGACAAGGGCCATTTCCAGCATCGCCTCCGAATCCGCCTCCCGGACAAATGTCGGGATACGGGTCAGATTCGCCCGCTGCGCTGCACGAAGTCGCCGCTCGCCGGCAATTATCTCGTATCGACCGAGCCGAACCGCCCTGACGGTAATGGGCTGTATGATTCCAAGTTGTTGAATCGAAGCCGCCAGTTCATCCAGGGAGTCTTCATCGAAATCCGATCGCGGCTGGAAAGGATTAGGATCGATCAGATTCATCTCAATTTCCGAAACCCGGCCTGCCGCCCGGATGCGATCATCGAAATTGTACAGTCTGATTTTCGAAATATCTGAACCGTCTTCCTCTCCCGAGGCCTCAGCGGGGAGCAAGGCTCCCAGTCCCTTTCCTAACGCTGATTTTCTTTTAGACATGCGATGTCGAATATTGGTTTGGAGGGATCTAGGGTTTGTCAACGCTACCGGAAACCGTCCTGCCGGCGACTATTTTTTTGTCCAGCAAGGCAGTAGACACGCAGTGTAACACCGTTACATAAGTCTCTACTAACGCCGCCGGGCAAAAAAATAGACCCGGCCCGGTGGGTAGCGCTTGTAAACAGGTCACTCCGTGTTGTTCGTCGTTCATTTGATTTCACCAAATTTCTCTCCACACGCCTTGATTCGCCTGTTTACAGGCTGCTACAGGGCGCTTTCAGTTAGCGTTAACAGGCCCTCGTGCGGCGTCACTTATTCTGGCCGTTTGTCGGGTTCATGTCTGATGGAGGCGGGCTATTTTCGCCCGAGGCTTTCTCCCGGCCGCCCGAGGCTTTCTCCCGGCCGCCCGAGGCGGCAGGCTCCAGATTCAGACGAGCTTTGTTCGTCAGGAGAATTTCCCTGGCAAGAGCAATATAGTTTCGGGCGCCGACGCTCGTAGCGTCATAGAGAAGAACCGGTCGTCCGAAGCTGGGGGCCTCTGAGAGTCGGACGTTTCGTTGAACGATCGTTCGAAAGACCTTTTCTCCAAAATAGCGCCTGACTTCGGAAGCAACCTGGTTGGCCAGTCGCAGACGGGAGTCAAACATCGTAAGTAGCACGCCTTCGATTTCGAGCTTCGGGTTCAGATGCTGACGGACCAGTTTGATGGTATTGAGCAATTGTCCGAGTCCTTCCAGGGCGAAATACTCTGCCTGCACGGGAATAAGCACCGAGTCACTGGCGGTTAGAGAATTAAGGGTCAACAGCCCCAGTGACGGGGGACAGTCAATGACGACGAAGTCATAGACTTTTCGAACATCCTGGATCGAGCGCCTCAGCAACTTCTCCCGGTCCGGAACATCGACCATCTCGATTTCGGCGCCCACGAGATTGATATGACTCGGAACCAGATCCAGATAGGGCATTTCCGTAACCACGATCGCCTCTTCCATTGAGCAACTGCCGAGCAGGACTTCGTACGTGGACGCGGAAACAGTTCTTGGATCGATACCGATGCCTGACGTGCTGTTCGCCTGGGGATCGCAATCCAGAAGAAGCGTCTGATGCTCCATGGCGGCGAGAGAGGAAGCCACGTTTACGGCGGTGGTCGTCTTTCCAACGCCCCCTTTCTGATTGGCGACTGCGATTACCTTCCCCATTCGAACAGACTTTGCGGCCGCCTGGGACCTCCCACATCGGGCCGAAAACGAAGAATTAGCCGGGGCCTGGGTTCCAAATCGGACGCTCCCGGAACGGTTCGGAATCTATGAACATTCCCCGGTCCAAACCAGTCGGTTGATTACAGAACCATTTCACGTCGATCCTTCGTTATGACGGTTTCCGAAGAAGAAGACAATAAGTGCGACCGCGTCATGGCTCGGAGGTTCGTCATTCGTCAAGAGGCTCCTGTCGAACGGCATCATTTGTCGATCGATTACGCGAAGGAACTAAACGAGCAGCAGTATGCCGCCGCAACGGCGCAAGGCGGGCCACAACTAGTAGTCGCCGGGGCTGGAACCGGCAAGACGCGAACGCTGGTCTACCGGGTTGCCTACCTCGTCGAGACTGGAGCGCCCCCCGAACAGATCGTCTTATTGACGTTCACGCGCCGGGCGGCTGCGGAAATGCTTTCCAGAGCCTCGGCGTTACTGGATGGACGCTGCCGGCGCGTGCGGGGAGGAACGTTTCATTCGTTTTGTCTTGGTATCCTCAGGCAACATGCCGGAAGACTCGATTATCCGAACAATTTCACCATTCTGGACGCGTCGGATTCGGCTGATGTCATCGATGTGATCAGATCGGGTCTCAATCTCAGGCTGGACCGAAAAAGATTCCCGAGAAAGCGCACGATTCAGTCCATTTTTTCTTCGGTTCGAAACAGGGATATGTCGATGGAGGATTTTGTCGAGGCCCGATATCCCCAGTTTCTGGAATTCGTCGAGGTCTTTGAACAACTCGGAGCGGGATATGAGCGGTACAAGCAGGATCATGGACTGATGGACTACGACGACCTGCTGATCAAGACACTCCGCCTGTTCAGTGAGCACGACGACGTCCGCCGCTCGGTAGCCACAGAATGCCGACACGTCCTGGTCGACGAATACCAGGACACGAACAGGACTCAAGCCCTGCTCGTGGAACGATTCTCGTCCGTCCATGGAAACGTAATGGTGGTCGGAGACGATGCGCAGAGTATCTACCGGTTTCGCGGGGCGGACATTCGAAACATCCTGTCCTTCCCGGAGATGTTTCCAGGTACTCAAGTCTTGAAACTGGAGCATAATTACAGGTCTACCCAGCGCATACTCGATCTGGCGAATCTCCTTATTTCCAGAGCCAGAAATAAGTTCGACAAGCGTCTATTCACGGAGCGGGGCCTCGGCGAGACCCCCGTTCTGGTGCACGCCACCGACTCTCGTTTCGAGAGCCGCTTTGTCTCACAGATGATTCTGACGTTGAGAGAGGAGGGAGTACCGCTCAGCGAGATGGCCGTCCTTTTCCGAAACGGATTCAACTCCTATGATCTTGAGGTCGAACTCAATCACAGAGGAATTCCGTTTGTGAAATATGGCGGGTTGAAACTGAGCGAAGCCGCTCATATCAAGGACCTTCTGGCGTACCTGAAAGTGGTCGAGAATCCGATGGACGGCGTCGCCTGGAATCGGATACTCCAGCTCCTGGAAGGCATTGGTCCGAAGACGGCGCACCAGTTGATTTCCTGGATTGAATCGGCTTCAGATCGGGCGTTTGAAATCGACGAAAGCCGATTCTCTCCTCGCTACATCGAGGAGCTCAAGCGCATGTTCGCCATGCTTCGCTATATCCGAAGTGCCGATGTCCCGATCACTGAACAGGTCGAGGTGGCCGTCGCCTACTATGAACCGGTGTTGCGACGCGTGTACTATGAGGACTATCCCAAACGTATACAGGACCTGGAACACTTCGTCGGTCTGGCCGAGGGTTTTTCTGATCGCGCGCAGTTGCTCTCGTCTATGGCGCTCGACCCGATAGAGCTGACGGCTCTGGATACCGAAACCGAAGTCGATGACGAACCGCCGCTGGTACTATCCACGATTCATTCGGCGAAGGGCCTGGAGTATCGAAACGTGTTTCTCATTCGTGCCCTGGACGGCGTGCTCCCATCCTCGTACTCGATTGGAGACGCGGATGCGCTGGACGAGGAATTACGCCTGCTGTATGTGGCCGTAACCCGAGCGGCAGATCAACTTTTTATTTCCTATCCGAGCGTGCAGTACCGCCGTTCCGATGGTCAGTATTTTACTTCGCCCAGCCGTTTTCTCGTGGATATTTCGGAGGAACTGCTCGAGCCCGGTTCCATCGTGGAGGAATCACCCGATCAGACATCAGACGACCGTGATGAAACCGCACGGGCGTTCCGGGGTTTGCCCTCTCCATCGGATTCTTCGTCCTGAGGCCACATGGACGTCCTTGAGACATTTTCACTACGAACTCTTCGCCAGGAGTCAATCGGGATTCCGGGGCTTACCATCTCGACACTCGATCTGGATCGGATAGAAGACCTGCAGCAGATGAACCTGGAGATCTTCGGCGAGGAGCGCATCATCAACACGTTCGACCGCGAAGACCTCACGATGTTGATTGCCCATCTCGACGGTGTCCCGGCAGGTTTCAAGGTAGGGTACAGGGAAAATCGATTCGTGTTCTACTCGGCCAAGGGAGGTGTCGTGCGTGAATTCAGGCGCCGCGGTATTGCCCGAGCCTTGATGGACGCCCTCATCGAAAGAGCAAGAGAGTTGGGATACTCCAAGTTCGCTTTCGATACGTTTCCAAACCACGACCCGGGCATGACTGTCATGGCGCTTGTAGATGGATTTCGACTGGTGAAGGCCGATTACAATTCAACATACAGCGAGTACCGCCTTAGATTCGAAAAGAAAATCGAGGAAGCGTATCCGCGAGCGTTTTAATACGTATCCGCGTGGATGCGACCGCCCGGTCGTAACCGACACGCGTCATCCGGAGAACGAACTTGAATCGTTTCTTATTTGAAATCTGGGAAGGCCTGATGATCGCCCTTCGTGCCGTTCGCGTGAACAAGATGCGATCAATTCTTACGACCCTCGGTATCGTCATCGGGATCGTGTCCGTGACCGGCATGGCCACGATCGTCAACGGTATCGAGCGCGGTTTCGAGCAGGACATGGCCAGCCTGGGTACCGACGTTATTTATATCGAGAAGTGGCCGTGGGCGGATAACAGTGGGAAATGGTGGGAATACATCAACCGACCCAATATCACGGCCGACATCGCCAAAAAGGTAGAGGAACGCGCCCATTTTGTTCAGGCGGCAACGGCGGTTGTCGGTACGAGCGGATCCGTTTCGCAGAAGAATCGCAGCATTTCCAGCGCCAGGATTATCGGCGCTTCGTCTACGTTCCCGAGAGTGCATCAGGTGGATCTGAGCGAAGGCTATTTTTATTCGGACGTGGACGATCAGAGTGCCCGGGACGTTGCTGTTATCGGGGCCAGTATCGCCGAAGAACTCTTCCCGTTCAGCGACCCCCTGGGCAAGGATATTCGAATCAGGGGCCGCAAATTCCGGGTGATCGGTGTTCTGACGAAGAAAGGACAGGGAGCTAACGCAGCAGCGTCCGCAGATCTTCAGATACGGATTCCGTTCAACTCGTTTAAACGTCAGTTCGGGGTCCGTTGGCGAAACATATCCGTCCAGGCCAAACTCGTCCGCGATGTCGCGCTCGAGGATGCGAAAGACGAGATTCGCGGCGTCGTTCGCCTTGCCCGGAGACTCGACGCTACGGAAGAAGACGATTTTGAGCTCAATGAACAACAGTCATTGAGAGAGACGATCGCTCCGATCAAGAACGCGATCTATATGATAGGTATCGGCTTGACGGCTCTGGCGCTGCTCGTCGGTGGAATCGGAGTGATGAATATCATGTTCGTCACCGTCAAGGAGCGGACCCGGGAGATCGGCATCAGAAAAGCGGTGGGTGCGAGGCGGCGCACGATCCTCATACAGTTCCTCATCGAAGCCGTGGTCATCTGCATGATCGGAGGTCTTCTGGGCGTCGGTCTGTCCATTCCGTTGGCAGCGCTCATTAAGATCGTATTGCCCGCCTATCTGGATATGTTCACGGTATTCATCGCGTTCAGTATCTGCGTAGCCATCGGAACCATTTTTGGTCTTGCGCCCGCCTGGATCGCAGCGAAGGCTCCACCGATCGAAGCGCTTCGTTACGAATAGGATAGATGATGTCCTTTGAGTCTAATAACGTATTGTAGATGGCAGTTCTTGAAGCACTACGCATGGCCCTCGAGGGGCTGCGGAGCCACAAACTCCGATCCTCGCTTACTCTTCTGGGCATGGTGATAGGCGTATTCGCCATCATCGTGTCCGTGACCGCCGTCGCCGTCATCGACGTCTACTTCAAGGAATCCCTTCAATTTCTGGGATCGTCGACCTTTATGATAACGCGGACGCCCACCATTCAGACAGGGCCGATAGACAGGAACATTCGGAACAGACCCCGGCTCACCTACGAGCAGATGAAGCGTCTGGACGACAAGATGCAGCTTGCCGTCTCTCTCAGTCCCATGGAAGGATTCCATATGGGATCCGTCCGCTATCAGGACCGCCAGACACCGGAACCCAACATTCAACTTGTCGGCAGCAACGAATATATGCTCGGCAATTTCTCGTACGAACTGGACTCCGGACGGTTTTTTACCGAGGAGGACGTTCTGTATGCAAGACCGATCTGTGTCCTCGGCACCGGTATCGTCGATGCTCTGTTTCCCAACGAAAATCCGCTCGGGAAGCGTATTCGGATGGACGGGCAGCGGTACGAAGTCGTGGGTGTTTTGAAGACCAAAGGAAGCGTGTTCGGATTCTCGCAGGACAATAGAGTATTCACGCCGATTACGCGCGGGTTCAGTCTTTACGGTAGTCACAACCGGAATATTGTCATCAGCGTCCGCGTACACGATTCTCATCTCGTTCGGGCGGCCATCGAAGAGGCAACCGGTCGGATGCGCGTGATTCGAAAGGTTCGGCCCGGCGAAAACAACAACTTCGAGATCTCGACCAACGACAGCATGCAGGACATTTTCGACGCTTTCACGAGTACGCTCGCCGCGGGAGGAGCGGGTATCGGCCTCATTGCCCTCCTGGCCGCGGGCATCGGGATCATGAATATCATGCTCGTTTCCGTAACCGAAAGGACGAGGGAAATCGGGATTCGCAAGTCGGTAGGTGCACGGCGCAAAGATATCATGCGTCAGTTCCTGTTGGAGGCTTTTTTTCTCTGTCAGATCGGCGGATTCCTGGGCATCATTCTCGGAGCCCTGGCAGGAAATTCGGTCGCCTTCTATTTTGATATATCGACTGCTTTTCCAATCGGCTGGGCGATCGCCGCGGTGATCATGGTCACCGCAATCGCGCTGATATTTGGCGGTTATCCGGCATTTAAAGCCGCTCGGTTGAGCCCAATCGATTCGCTCAGGTACGAGTAGTCTCTGTCCGCTGGTTGAGCGTGAGAATTTTCACTGCCGTTATTACCTTTGCGCCACGTTTAATCCAGAGGAGACGCGGGCGATATGGCTGATCTACAGAAGGAAGCAAAGCGATTGGTCGGTGCTCGAGTGGTGGAATGGATCGAAGATGAAATGGTTGTCGGTCTGGGAACGGGATCCACGGCTGCCATGGCCATTGACGCGCTCGGTGAAAGGATTAAGGGAGGAGGTCTCTCCGTAAGAGGTGTCGCCACGTCGTTCGCGTCCGAGCGTCAGGCACAGAAGCTTGGCATACCGCTCGTTACACTCGATGAAGTGGACGCCATCGATCTGGCCTTCGACGGTGCAGACGAAGTAGACCCGGATCTGAATCTTATCAAAGGGCGTGGCGCAGCCCAGACGCGGGAAAAAATCGTCGCAGGCCAGGCGCGTCGCTTCGTGGTTCTGGTCGATGAGACGAAACTCGTCGATCGCCTCGGGAGCAACTTTCCGGTGCCTGTTGAAATCGTACCGATGGCCGTGGCGCCGGTGATGAGGGTTATCGAGAGCCTCGGAGCCCGGCCCGAACTGCGCATGGGAGTCCGAAAGGACGGACCCGTCGTTTCAGATCAGGGATTCTGGATCATCGACGCCACCTTCGATGGACCGTTCGACCCGATACGCGTCAATCAGAGGCTGTTGCAAACGCCCGGTGTTCTGGACCACGGCCTGTTTCTGGGACTGACAACCGACGTTCTTGTGGGGCACTCTGACGGCAGCGTGGAGCACTTACAGCAGAAGATCGATGAGGTGATGGATTGAGGCGACGCCCTCAACCACCATGTCCGCCGGCTTTCTCAGATTCGCAAGATCCGGACTCGGAACGTATGCATTCCTGAAACCCAGGTTGGCTGCTTCCTTGAGTCGGGACTCGAGGTGGGTAACGGCTCTGACCTCGCCCCCAAGCCCAATCTCACCGATCAGTACCGCTCGTCGATCGACGGGCCTGTCTTTGAACGATGACGCAAGGGCCGCCACAATCCCCATATCGATGGCGGGTTCGGTAAGACGAAGACCGCCCGTTACGTTGACGAACACATCGTTTGACGACAACCTGAGCCCTTCCCTCTTTTCGAGGACAGCGAGAAGCATCTGCAGGCGCCGGGCGTCATAACCGGTCGTGGTTCGTTGGGGGGTGGCGTAGGAGGTCGGCGTTACGAGCGCCTGTATTTCAGCCAGAATCGGTCTCGATCCTTCAACCGAGCAGACGACGACGGCTCCGGCCGTATCCTCCGTTCGCTCGGAAAGAAAGATCCGGCTGGGATTATCGACCGGATGGAGGCCGGTACTCCGCATCTCGAAGACGCCGATCTCATTGGTCGATCCGAATCGATTTTTTACGGCTCGTAGAATCCGAAATGAATGGTGACGATCGCCTTCCATGTAGAGTACGGTGTCAACCATGTGTTCGAGCACTCTCGGACCGGCGATGGCGCCGTCCTTGGTTACGTGGCCCACGATAAAGACGGCCGTTCCCGACATTTTGGCCATCTGAATCAGCGCATACGCACTCTCCCTCACCTGGGCAACCGAACCTGGCGCACTCTGAATGTCGGGTCGATACAGAGTCTGGATTGAATCGACAATCAGCAGACCGGGATCGATGTCCTGCATGGAATGGATAATCGACTCGACATTGGTCTCCGGAAGCAGAAGAAAATCTCGCCCCGAGACGCCGAGTCTGGAAGCCCTCAGTTTCACCTGTGCAGGCGACTCCTCTCCCGTGACATAGAGAAGGCGGTGTGACTTCAGGTTCTTTCCGAGCTCCGTCATCAGGGTGCTCTTGCCGATACCGGGATCGCCTGCCACGAGGACAGACGAACCTCTGACAATTCCTCCTCCCAGCACCCGATCAATTTCGTCAATCCCGGTCGAGAACCTGATCTCGCGTCCGACCTCGATTTCGTCCAATCGGACGGGTCTAGCCTTTTCGGCTTCGTTTCTGTGGTCCAGGAAAGGGACTCTCGCGAGTCCCTCGGGCGGCGGGAATTCCTCAACCAGCGAATTCCATGCGCGGCACGCCGGACACTGGCCCATCCAGCGGGGAGCCTCGTTTCCGCACTCCTGACAGATAAATATCGACTTCCGCTTGGCCATTTTCACGTGATGTGGTCTCCGTTCAGGAATATAGAGTCCAACGCGGACTATCCTGTGTCATACCCTTCAACGGCCGGAAGCGTGATCGGGAACACAATTAACCAGGTTCGGCATCTAAACTTGCGGAACATCGTACTTTAGAACGGCGTGCGACTGCGGCTGTAACGAACCAAAGCGTAAAGAATCGCATAGCCGGATTCGACCCATCTTTCAAAAAGAATCGACTCAATATTAGGCCGCGGAGTATTCTTCCCGCAACTCACCGATCGTATGGCGCTGTACCGATCCCTGATACTCATTCCTCTCCTTTCGCTCGGCAGGTACAGCATATTGCTGTTTCGGGCGTTCGGGTCGCTTCGGCCGCCTCGACGCCAAGCCGCTCACCCGCAAGCGCCACCGCGATTGCCAGGCCGTCATGATCACCGCTGCCCCCGCGCGCGCTGGATATCCCGGATACCCTCGCTAAAGCGTTCAGAATCGGACTTCGGGGCTTTGTCCCGCCTGGCGCCTGAACGCGCCATCCCGGCGCGTGGCGTCGGTGGTTGCGGGGCGGCGCGCTTGCGGGCCCCCCTCTCGGGGGAGAGGTTGACTGCGGGTTGCTCGCCGTTGGGTTTGGGCGGTGTCTCGGAGTCCCCGGCCAGCCCATTCCGCCATTCGCGTGTCTTCTCGCCCGCTTCCCTGAAGATGTCCCAGTACGGACGGCGGGGCTGGCCGCTCATCTGGGTGTCCTGGATGGCTTGCTGATAGAGCGTGCGGGCGATGGAGCCGGCGATCCCCCCGACATGCGGGTCCTGGAGGATATCCTGATAGTCCTCGCCAAATCGGTTGAGGGCCGTGGTCCACTCGATCTTCTCCATGACCCTCAATTCGA
>JACZYK010000081.1:3515-9443 GCA_022571135.1 Bacteroidota bacterium | reverse complement strand
CTTTATGACGGTCAATTCTTTCAGGCTCTCCTGGATAGTGTTTATTTCTTTCAAAGAGAAGATGGCCACGATCGGGCTGTCGTTGCTGGTCGGTGTGATCCTGTTCCTGTTCATAGGAGTAATGGGTCTCGGCGTTTTCAGTTCATTGTTGATACCGGGCGGCTACAGTTTTATGGAGCACTATTCCCAGCCGATTGCGCTGTTCACTACGCAGGCTATCATCTTCGGTATCCTGTACTGCACGACGGCATTTCTGTCTCTACTTTTCCATCTGCCCACCTCCAGCGAGTATGAGCAGCGAGCCGGTGAAAGAGCTACGATGCACTCGCTCGCTCACCTCATCGGACAGGTCTTCGATTCGGAAAATCTGTATGCCACCATCGCTTCAGCACCCGTGGAGGCCGGATCAGCTCACGTCTCGTGGCTCGCGGTGCCCGATTTTCAGAGCGGGTCGCTACGCCCCAGGCTGGTCTCCTCATATAAGATCGATCTGGAACAGGTTAACGCCCGGGTCGATTGCCAGGCCCTGTTCGAGGAAGTTCTGCAATCCAGGAAACATCTTTTGCTCGACCACGCGCCCGCCGACCGTCGCGTCCATGCCAAACTGGGAGACGGTCTGGGCAGCCTGTTGATTACCCCTCTTCTGGTCAGAAATGAGGTCCTGGGAGTTCTCTTCGCGGCAAAAGAGGTCGTTCAGGGATTCGAGCGTGACGATATCGAGACGATCGGCATTTTTGCAGCGCAGGCAGCCGTTGCTATTGATAACGCCAGACTCTTCGAACAACAGGTAGAAAAAGAGCGGCTCTCCCGCGAGTTGAGTATTGCACGTGAGGTTCAGAAAAAACTTCTTCCACAGAAGATACCGTCCCTACCGGGTCTGTCCGTTCACGCCTCGAGCGTCTCGGCACAGGAAGTTGGCGGCGACTACTATGACTTCACCCGTCTGGACGAAAATCGTCTCGGCATCATCATCGGAGACGTGTCCGGCAAGGGCACATCCGCAGCATTCTATATGGCAAAGATGCAGGGCATATTCCACTCGGTCAGCCGCCTCGCGGCTACACCGCGCGAGTTTCTGTGGCACGCCAATATGGCTCTGGCCGAGAGCCTCGATCGCAATGTGTTCATATCGGTCATCTATGGAATCATCGATGTTCGGGATGAACAATTTGTACTCGCCAGGGCGGGTCACTGTCCGGCTGCCCTGATCAGCCAGACCGGCGAGACAAGGTACCTGCGAACGCCCGGAATTGGCCTCGGACTCGACCGGGGAGAGCTCTTCAGGGAGAGCCTTGTTGAAGAAACCGTATCGCTTCAGCCGGGAGATGTCTTCGCTCTCTACACCGATGGGGTCGTTGAAAGCCGCGACGCCGGTGGTGAGGAGTACGGATACGATCGACTTACGAAGACATTGTCTGACAACCGACACGAAGATGCCTCAGAAATCCATGACGCAGTTCTGAAGGATCTTCAATCGTTCCTCAAGGACAAGGAATATGACGATGATATGACGCTAATTATTATCAAGTGGCACGGCATAGAAATCGGAAACGTGACAGAACCAGCGATCGTTTTAGAGCAATCCAGTTAACGATGAATCTTTGTAGCTTACGTGGATGGGCGCGGTTTCAGGCGCTCGATTAGACCGTCAATCATTACCAGAGGCACGAAAAGTGATATGAGTAATTTTTCAGTCGGATTCAGAACGAAAGAGGACATACGGATTCTCGACTTGAACGGGGAACTGGATGCCCATACCGCGGCAGAGTTGGAAGCGGCCATACAGAAATGTCAGACGGATAATTGTCATCGCATCCTAATCAACGGCAGTAATCTGACGTACATCTCAAGTGCAGGCCTGGGCGTCTTCATGGCCTACATCGAGGACGTACGTGACAACGGAGGCGACATCAAGATCGCTGCTCTTCAACCGAAGGTGTACAACGTCTTCGATCTGCTCGGATTTCCGATGCTGTTCGATATCGTGGATACAGAGGAACAGGCAGTGTCGAAATTTCAGGCACCGGTCGAAAAACAGTAGAAGAATTGCATTTGTACTTCCCAAACCACCCGGCTCGGCAGGCATTTTAACACCTTGGCCCTTACCGAACATACATTGACCATCCCGAGTTCGACGCGCTATCTCGAGGAGGTTCGTCAATTCGTGTCAAAGCACGCAGCGGCTGCGAACTTTTCCGCCTCCGTCGTTGAGCACATGAAAATCGCCGTGGACGAAGCCTGTACAAATGTTATCGAACATGCATACGCCGGCGAAGGAAAACATGCTGTCGATATAGCAATTATTATTTCCAAGGACAAGCTGACAGTGCGGATCCGCGACCACGGCAGGGCCTTTGACGAGAAAGACTTTTCAGAACTAAATCTGATCGAATACGCCAGGTCCAGAAGAGCGGGTGGTCTTGGCGTACACATCATGCGAAGGCTGATGGACCGCGTCGAGTTCCGAACCCGGGGCGACGTGAACGAATGCTGCCTAGTCAAATACAGGGACTGACCCAACCACAGAATCTGGCTCGGTACTCCTGGCTCCTACCCGGCTTTTCCGAAATAAATTGATGCAATTCCGAACGTAAGTCGGTGCTGGCGAACGCCCGAGAAGCCGACAGATCTCATCACGTTCAGAAAATCCTCCCCGTCGGGAAACGCGGCAATAGAGTCCGGTAAGTAGGTATAGGCGCCCTCGTCCCCTGATACTATTTTCCCGATCAGTGGCAAAATCCTGCTTCCGTAGAAAGCGTACAGCTGTTTGATCGGAAAAGCAGTGGGTCGGCTGAACTCGAGTACGATCAGCGTACCTCCGGATTTCAGAACCCGGTGCATCTGAGTCAGGCCTTCGGGTAGGTCCTCGAAATTGCGAACGCCGAAGCCGACAAGAACCGCGTCGAACTGATTGTCCGAGAAGGGCAATTTTTCAGCATCTCCGAAGCGGAGTTCGATGAGGTCGGACAAACCCTTACGACGAATTTTCCGACGACCGATCTCCAGCATTTCTTCGGCGATATCCACACCGACGATCCGATCTGGATCGAGTCTTGCCACCATTATCGCGAGATCTGCGGTACCCGTCGCCACATCCAGGATTGAACGTGGCCTGGTTTTCCGGAGGAGCGCAATCGCTTTCCTACGCCAGATCTGATCGACGCCGCCGCTGAGAAGACGGTTAAGTAGATCATATCGTGGAGCAATCTTGTCGAACATATCGCGAACGAACTCTTTCTTGCCTTTCGAAGAATTTCCTTCCGATGGCTGCATCTACTTCTAGGATTCTGGTGGGCGGACAACAGGGACGCATCGTTTACAGTCCCGGAAGTCAACGATACTCAGTGGAGGATCTCCGTAAGCCTAATCAGTTCGTTATTGATGGCTTTTTTTCGGCTCCAGACATTTTTTGATGGAGTAAGCTTAATCTCGTTGTTCACGACGCCGACCATAACGTTCGCGTGCCCTTCGATCAAGGCGTCAACGGCCGCTACGCCGAGGCGGCTGGCGAGAATACGATCCCTCGCTGTCGGTGCACCTCCACGCTGGATGTGCCCCAGGATACAGACGCGTAAATCGATATTTGAAAAGCTGTCGTCCTCTCTCATCGCTGAGGCGATCTCGGAAGCCCCTCCCAGTTCGTCACCCTCCGCAACCACGACGATGGACGATCTAGCGTGAGCGCTCATCAGTTTATGGATGCGCCGCTTGACCTCGTCCATCTCCGTCAGTGTCTCGGGTATAAGTACGAGTTCCGCGCCCCCGCCAAGTCCGCTGTGAAGAGCTATATATCCGGCGTCCCGACCCATCACTTCGACGAGGAAAAGCCGGTCGTGGGCGTCGGCCGTATCCCTGATGCGATCAATGTTTTGAATAGCCGTATTGACGGCCGTATCGAAACCGATCGTCTCGTCCGTTCCGTATAAATCGTTGTCTATCGTACCGGGACAACCAACCGTGGGAATTTCATGCTCTTCGTAGAAAATGGCGGCTCCCTTTAGTGTACCGTCCCCGCCGATAGCGATAAGACCATCAATACGCTCTTTCCGGAGTTGTCTCGCGGCGGCTCGTCTGCCTTCTTCCGTCATAAACCTCCCGGATCGCGAACTCTTGAGGATAGTTCCTCCCGTCTGGAGAATGTTCGAGACCGATTGATCGTCCAGCTCGACCATATCTCCGTCTATCATGCCGGAATATCCGCGTAGGATTCCGATTACTTTCAGGTCGTGCTTGATCGCCCCGCGCACAACCGCACGAACGCACGCGTTCATGCCCGGAGCATCGCCCCCGCTCGTGAACACGCCGATTTTTTTGAATGATGACATAAGTAACCGTCAACTCTTCGGGAACACGATCTCTCCGCGAATTCGTATAGAAACGTCATCCCGATGCGTATCGAGAAAATACCAGTGTTTCGTTGGATTTGTTCAAGAAAGCGTCGGGGGATTCCCGAAATAATCGCTCCTGAGCGACATAAGTACCATTGTTCGTATCTTTCGCAGACTTATCAAACGCCTCTTGCAGGGGTCTATGGCTGAACTTCCTTCCAAACTATCACACGGACAAATTAGGATAGATATCGGCGACAAATCATTTATCGTCGATACGACTGGTGTCGATACGGGGAATGACTTGTCGGTTCGACACGTGCACGACGGCCTTTATTCCATTTTGTACAAGGGCCGGAGCATTTCCGCCGTTTTCGCTCCGGTAGACGGAACCCATTTTCGCGTAACCGTCGGGAAGGATGTTCATTCGATCCACATTGTCGACCACCGCCGGCAACTGCTGGAAAAATACGGTTTGTCGACCGACGAGACCGATCGCGAATTCAGAGTCCTTGCCCCGATGCCCGGTCTGGTGTTGAATGTTTGGGCGAAAACCGGTATGCATGTGTCCAAGGACGATCCTCTGCTTGTCCTGGAGGCGATGAAAATGGAAAATGAGATTCGTTCGCCCGGAGCAGGTATCGTATCGATCGTTCATGTGAAATCGGGTGACGCAGTGCTGAAAGGATCGCTTCTCGTCGAACTCGACTGCCTTGCCGAAACCGAATGAAGACACTCGTCACGGGAACGACCGGATTTCTCGGAGCGAATCTAACGCGCAGACTCGTCGAAGAAGGCGTGAGTGTTCGGGGATTGAGGAGGGCGTCCTCCACGCTCGATCTACTTGGCGATGCCGCCAGGCATGTCGATTGGACAGAGACCGATATCCTGGATGTAGACGGCCTCGAGCTAGCTTTTCAGGGTGTCTCCAGGGTATATCATTGCGCTGCGTTTCTGGGTTTTGAAGGAAAGCGTTCCAAATCCAAGCTCTACTCGGTAAACGTCCAGGGAACGGCTAATGTCGTCAACGCAGCGCTGTCCGTCGGTGTCGATCGTCTCGTACATACGTCGAGTATAGCCGCCCTGGGGCGAAGCGAAACCGATACAGGATGTCTTGACGAAACAACCGAATGGCGTCCCTCGCCTATGAATACCGGCTACGCGGAGTCGAAACATCTCGCCGAACTCGAGATCCAGAGAGGTATCGCCGAAGGCCTCGACGCAGTCATCGTCAATCCGTCTCTGGTGATGGGCGTAGGGCGAACGGGTGAGAATTCGATGCTGATCATCGAGACAATCCGCAAAGGCCGTCTTCCCTTCGTCCCGGGAGGAGGCACCAACGTGGTCGATGTACTCGATGTCGTCGATGGCCTGCTGAGGGCTATGGAGCGCGGGGAGACGGGACGGCGGTACATTCTGGCGGGACAGAATATGATGTGGAAGGAATTTGCAATTGCCGTTGCCGTGGCGCTCGGCGTATCTCCTCCCCGCCGCACTATTTCGCGACGGTCGATGTCAGTCATTGCGACAATCTCAGAGTGCGTGGGTTGGATCACCAGGACTTCCCCGCTCATCACCCGCGAGACCACGCGACTGTCTT
>JACZYK010000081.1:0-3505 GCA_022571135.1 Bacteroidota bacterium | reverse complement strand
ATCATTTCCTGCTATGACAACACGCGGGCGATCCAAGAACTGGGATGCACGTTTCGGTCATTCGATAAAACGATGAAGCGAATCGCCGCGTCAATGTAAGGCCTTGCGAAAACCGGTGTGTATCTTCGTGCGCACATTCCTCATGTACCCACGTATCCGTATGGTCGCCGACTCTATGCTCCGCTACCGTGTGCCGGTTCATGTGTTTGCACTGGCTCTGATCGCTGTTGCCTGTCGCCCGCCGTCAGAATCGCTCGACGATCGTGTTCGATACGTTACGACACTGCCCGTATTTGCTTCGATTCTAGGTCCGATCGTCGGAGATGTCGGTTCCGTGCACGTTCTGCTCGACGACGCACGTTCACCACACGATTATCTACCCCGCCCATCCGATGTTCGACAGATCGCCGCCGCCCGCGTACTCGTGCTCGGACACCCGGAGCTGGATGGATGGGCCGAAAGCTTCGGTGCCACCGACTTTTTCTACCTCTCGGATCTGGTCGAATCCGAAGACTTGCCTCGCCGAACGGGTCTCGAGACGACGCATACCTTCGAGAATCCTCATTTCTGGTTAGATCCGGTCATTGTATCCCTACTGGTGGGCCACGTCGCTGCAAGACTTTGTGGCAGCGTAGAGGAAGAATGCCGGGAGTTCCAGGACAACGCCAAAGCGTTCGCGGGCCGGATGGACTCGCTTACAGCAACGATCCGGGAATTGATTTCGCCCCTCAAAGGTAAATATTTCGTTACCGTTGAACCTTTCTTCGACTTCTATTTTAGGCGATTTGGCCTCAACACAGCCGGAACCCTCCAGCCGTTTCATGGAAGACGCCCGACCCCCGCATCCATAGTGGCCGTTCTGAAAACCGAGCCGCTGGAGCGGGCTCTCGCTATCGTGACCGAAATGAATCGTTCAGACGAGTTGGCAAAGATGTTCGCAGCAGAATCGGGCTTACCGATTATCTATCTTGATCCGCTAGGAAAACCGGGGGATACGTATACCCGGTTGATGCTTAAAAACACTCGCGCGTTGTCGGAATTGGGGCTGGTCGCAAGATGATTACGGTCCAAAATCTCTCTCTTCGACTGGGTGGTCGGCAGATTCTTCGGGATGTTTCTTTCACCGTACGGAAAGGTGATTTTCTGGCCATCGTCGGTCCTAACGGCGGCGGGAAATCCTCCCTGATCAAGTGCCTGGTGGGTCTCATAAAACCCTCTGGCGGAAACATCCTGAGGGACACTGTAGATGCGAGAGATATCGGGTACGTCCCGCAGATTAAGACGTTGGACAGAACGTTTCCCGCCAGGTCAATAGATCTGGTCGTTACGGCCATGAGAGGAAGCTGGCCCGCTCGAATATCTCCCCGGGAAACGAATACGTCTTTGGATGCCCTCCAGCGCGTGGGAGCGGATAGGCTGGCCTTTGAGTCGCTTGGATCTCTGTCAGGGGGCGAACTGCAAAGGGTGTACCTGGCCCGGGCGATCATTCGCAAGCCTTCTCTGCTTCTCCTGGACGAGCCGGAAGCCGGTATCGACGTATTCGGAACCTCGGATCTCTATTCGCTCCTTGACGAATACCGCGCCGAGACGGATGTGGCAGTCGTTATGGTAACCCATGACTGGGAAGTCGCATTTCATCATGCCTCCAGTGTTCTGCTTCTGAACGGTGACCAGATCAGTTTCGGGTCTCCGAATGAAGCTCTCAACGAGACAGCCATCCGAAATGCCTTCGGACATGTTGGGCACAAGCATGGAATGCTGAGCGGAGGATAAGTACGTGACTGAGTGGTTCCAATATGATTTTCTCACTCGTGCCCTTATTGCGGGTCTGCTCGTTGGCGGGTTGGCCAGCTACTACGGCGTATTTGTCGTTCAGCGGAGACTGAGTTTTCTCGGAGCAGGTCTGGCTCATGCCGCACTCGGAGGAGTATCTCTAGGTCTCCTGCTCGAGACCGAGCCCCTGGTAGTGGCTTTACCCTTTACTATTCTGGTCGCGATAACGATCAACTGGATGCGGGAGAACACACGTCTGTCTGCCGATACGGCGATAGGAATTCTATTTGCCGTGTCCGTTTCACTCGGGATCATATTTCTGTCACTCCGTGATCAGGGCTCCGCAGACGCATTCGCTTACCTTTTCGGCTCTATCCTGACCGTATCGAAGACGGATCTCTGGGCGACCATTGCGATCTTCGCAGCGGGCCTGCTTACACTTCGGAAACTCTGGGGAAGATGGGCCTACGCAACGTTTGATGAGGAAGCTGCCATTGCCGACGGCATCAGGACGTCGCGCGATCAATACATATTTTCCGTCTTATTGGCCGTCACGATCGTGGTCTCCATCAAAGTCGTAGGAATCCTACTGATTGCGGCCTTTCTCGTTATTCCGGCAGCGTCAGCGCGCCTTGTCTCTCATTCGTTCTCGGCGATGACGCTAATCGCGGTTTTAGCGGGCGGCTCGAGCGTCCTGGCTGGTCTTATGCTGTCTTACACGTTGGATTTGCCGGGGGGCGCCGTCATCATTCTCTGTCAGACGACACTGTTCCTGGCCGCCTTGATGTATTCTCGCATTCACTCATAGGCCTACCGCCAATCTCCGTCACTGTGTTTTACGAGAGATCTCGGCGTGGAGTACGCCTTTACCCGAAACGAATACGGGATAATCTGCTTCGATCTCACCGTCTATGATCTCTTTGAGCTTTCGCTTCAGGAGCCGTCTCTTGAAGGGGCTGATAAGATCGATAAAGAGAATCCCTTCGAGGTGATCGAATTCGTGCTGGATCACCCGGGCCAGCATTCCATAGAATCTGCGATTGTGTGCCTGAAAATTCCGGTCCAGATACCGGATGCGAATCGCCTCAGGCCTTAATACTTCCTCGTGCACATCGGGAATGGACAGGCATCCTTCTTCCATCTCCGAATCCTCATCCGATTCTTCTACAATTGTTGGATTGATGAATACCATCGGTTGATCAGGAATTTCAATGTCCTGGCCGATCAGATTCTCTTTCATAGGTAAGAGATCCACGATGAACAGGCGCTCGGTTAGACCGACCTGAGGGGCTGCCAATCCGATCCCCCCGGCTCCCTGGATCGTAGCGATCATATCGTCGATCAGAACTTGAAGCGGCTCCGAGTCAGCCCTGATTTCCTCGGTATTGGTCCGAAGAATTTCTGTCCCAAGCAGATAGATCGGTAAAACCATCTCTGTTTCGAAGGTAAAATGAAAGGCGATAAACGAGGAACCCGGGCAAAGGTGCCAGGGGAGTATGTCATCTGCTGTCCAGGAATTCCTGCAACACGATTCCGGCTGCGGCTGTGTCAATACGTCCCCGGCCCGTAGATCTCAACGAGGGTTTCTCGCCGGCGGCTATAATCTCTTTCGCCATCTCGGATGTGAAATGTTCGTCCCATCTGACAACCGTCGCATCGGGAATCTGCTTCTTCAGTCGCCGAATGAAAAAAGCAACCTTTCGCGTCGCCTCCCCTTCCGTGCCGTCTGGCA
>JACZYK010000080.1:6488-9489 GCA_022571135.1 Bacteroidota bacterium | reverse complement strand
CAATGCCGGATCGGCTTCGCGTGCCTTGCAGGCATAGTAGGTCGACGGAGCAATCGGCAACACAGCAAGGCGATACCACATCGCCAATCGGCTCGACTCCGTAATCGTCCCGACACTCGTCAATAAACGTCACCATGATCGCGGTCGGCGGTCGAGCTCCGCCTGTGCGAAGGGCGATTTCAGATCGCCATCGCCGATGCCTTACGAAGAATCTCGTTGGCTCGGCGCAGCTCTCGGTTCTCGCGTTCGAGTTCCTTCAGGCGTTCACGCTCGTCGCTCGTGAGTCCGGCCCTTCGGCCACGATCTGCGTGGGCCTGGCGGCGTACAGGGGCAGGCCTCCGATATCGAGATTCACGCCCGCGAGATCCTCAAGATGAAGCAGAGTCTGTACGATATCCTGGCGAAGCATACCGGGCAGACGCCCAAGAAGATCGAGGAGGACGGAGACCGGGACTACTGGATGGGCGCCGAAGAGGCCAAAAAGTACGGACTCATCGACAATGTCCTAACGCCGCAGAAGAAACCGAAGAAGAAGGACGACGATTAATCTTCTCCCCCGTCGAGACCCTTAAAGGGCGGATACGCGATGTGTGTCCGCCCTTTTGTTATGCGCCCAACGGCTCGATACACGGCAGCCCCACAATGTTATGGGGGATTCCCGGTCCCCTGGTAATGGCCTTGCTATTACAAAATGTGATGGCCTATTTGTCTCCTCCTGGCAAAACGGCCGGAAACCTGGCATGTGTTTATCCTGCATTCGATTCCAATCTCGACTCGACCGGGCTCACCCACTTGATGCATACATTGTGATCATCGACAGTGAGTATCGGCAATGAAGCCTTTTCGGAAGACGCTAATTGGCGCGGTTCTGCTCGCATCGATGGCCCACATCGATGTTGAGGCTCAAGTCGCACGGCAGGACCGGCAAGCACTCGTGGCCATTTACAACGCAACTGATGGTCCCAACTGGTCTCGTTCCGACCGTTGGTTGGATCCTTCGGTCGCCGACTGGTGGGGGGTTACGGTATCCAACGGTCGTGTCACACACCTGGATCTATCGTCGAATGGGCTCTCAGGCGAACTGCCCTACCAGATCCGTTTTCTAACGGATCTCGAAGAGCTCATTCTGAATGACAACAATCTCAGCGGGAGAATTCCGAGTGACATCAGCCTGCTGCCGGAGTTGATGGTGCTCCAGCTCTCACACAATCAGCTTTCAGGAGAAATACCGACGAACATCCGGAACCTGTCCAGACTCCAGATTCTCGCTCTGGAAAATAACCGGTTGAGCGGGCCGATCCCTAATTTTCCCACCGGGCTGGAACAGCTTACGCTTCAGAACAATCTCCTGTCCGGTTCGATTCCTTCGATAAAAATACCAAATCTAAGAGTGCTGAATCTGGGCAATAATCAACTCACCGGCGAGCTTCCGATCGATTTTGGTCACAATCCTATTCATTATGGATCCAGTCTGAAGACGTTTATCATCAGCAATAACGAGGGGCTTACTGGAAGTCTACCGACGATCCTGGTAAATCAGAAGAACCTCGACACATTCTGGTTTGATGGCACGGATCTCTGTGAACCGTCATACGAGGTCTTTCAGAGGTGGCTCAACGGCATATCCGATGTGCGACGAACTGGCTGCGTTGTCGATCGGCCGATCGAATTCGTGACAGGTAGCTGCGAGCGAGCCCTCGGTGAGGCTTACTTGGACATCAATAACGTCCGGGCGAGGATTTTGAATACGGGTGGACTCTTCTATAGAAGTCAACCGCACGTATACAACGTTCCGAGGTTCACGAACTCCAACGCAATTTTTGCCGGGTCGCTCTGGATTGCGGGTCGGGTGGGGGATGAGATTCGCGCTACAGCTACGCGGTATGGGGAATGGGAATTCTGGGCCGGGCCCATAGATGATAACGGTGAGCCTCCCTTTGACTGCGCTCTTTATGATCGGGTTTATAAGATCAGTCGAGAGGATATTGAAACCTACGAAGCAACTGGCGAGACCACACCGGATTTGCGGGACTGGCCAACGGGTCTCGGCGCGCCAACACTCGATGCGAACGGTGATCCTATCGATTTACTCGACCTGCCACTCGAGGTTCGACGTGATCGAACGATCGATCTCGCGGACGGAGAGCGTCCGGATATTCGGGGGGAGCAGACGGTGTGGTGGATCATGAATGACCGTGGCAATTATCACAGGTCCACGCAATCCGTCCCTCTGGGCTTGGAAGTACATGGAATGGCATACGCTTCGAGGAGCTCTATTGACGCGATCAACGATGCCACGCTGTACAACTATCGAATTCAATCGGAGTACCAGAGCCATTGAGGACGTCTATGTCGGCGTTTGGCTGGACGTGGATCTCGGACACTACCAGGACGATTTAGTCGGATCCGACACCCTGCGGGGCATTGGATTCGTGTATAACGGGGATAATTACGACGAAGGCGGGGAGGGTTACGGAACGCCTCCTCCGGCGCTCGGAATTCTCGTGCTCGAGGGCCCCACGGCTGACGACGACGGAATCGATAACGACGTCGATGGAGTGATAGATGAGGATGGCGAGCGAAACCGTATGTCTCATTTTGGCTTTCTCTCTGGCGGGGGAGGAGTGACTGGGGAGCCTAGAACCGGCCCGGACTATTACAATTATTTAAGAGGGAGATGGAGAGACGGAAAGCCCTTCACGTATGGGGGAGATGGGAGGTCATTTTCAGAGACACCGACGAACTTCTTCTATCCTGGTGATCCCGTTACCGGCGAATTCTGGTCTCAAATGAACATAGACGGTGCGGGTACGAAGTTCCCTCCGTTCGATAGGGATTTCTATGTTTCATCCGGACCGTTCAACCTCGAACCGGGAGAAGAGAACGATTTTACGTTCTCGATTGTCTGGGCCCGCGGTGAAGACCATCTTGATTCGGTCAATGCCATGAAGGCCGCGGCCGACGTAGTGAAGTCGGTGTTTGACTCTGGCTTTACCGACAT
>JACZYK010000080.1:0-6478 GCA_022571135.1 Bacteroidota bacterium | reverse complement strand
TTCAGTAATTGGTCCACATGGTGCTTTGATACATTTAACCTGTTTTCTCACATCACCATATGTGTACCGAACCTGAACGAACTTTCCCAAATAGTCTTCCAGGTTCACTTTTGGGTCTTGGTGGATAAACACCCGGTGAATCCCCCCACAGGAAACCGTCACGCTTCTTTCACCGGCGAACGGTATGGATCATCAACCCGTGGATCCCATCCTCTACTGGAGCCCGATCGAAGAGGCTCCAGCCTACCAGACTGAGCTCCTTAATACTGACGGAATCTCGTATCACTCCTCATTGACGACGTCAGTTAAACTGGACAGCCTTGAGAGCGATCAGATTCACTATTGGCGCGTGCGCGCCGAAAACGTACACGGTTTCGGGACGTGGTCTGAGCTTTATCATTTTACTACCGGTGCGAGGAGCTTTTCGGGACTCTTGGGATTCAGCGACTTCCTCGTCGTACAGAACGCTCAGGGGATACTGGATCCACCTGAGGGGGCAGCCGCGGACTGGAGAGGCTTCGCCGGCCTGGGACGTCCCACAGAAAGACAGCAGGTCGGGGAAGGAAGGTGGCTCATTTCGACGGGAATGAGCGGAGGGTGTCCGACCAATTGTGGTGAATACAGTTCGTTTGTTAGGAGATCAGTTACGAGCGGCTGGTCTCTCCTCTACCCCGACGATTTCGAAATTCGGTTCACGGCTGAAGGAAGTCTGCACTACGACCGGTTCGGTTATGTGACAGGCCATGAAGGCGGCATTGTTTCCGGTGACGATCTTCCTTTTGAACTCTGGAATATCGGTACCAGTACACCCGACGATCCGAGCGACGACTACAGGATGATCCTGGCCGGCCTTGACCAGGATGGAGACGGGTGGGGAATCACGCAGACCGATCACGAGATTTCTGGGGCAAACAACGATCCGCAGACGGACTGGTTCTACTGGTTCAATCCCGCGGATACCTCTCCCGGAACAGCCGGATACGATGCGTGGGCGGCGGAGGCGCTCGCGACGGGTGACGGAGAGAACACCTTTCTCGGCCCGGAGGTACTTGGCCGCATGGTTTTCGTGAACTGGAACGGCGGAAGCGTCGACCGAGTTTACAATCAGAACATGCCAGAACAGGGAACCATCTTTCGCCTAGAAACACCGGATGAACTTCCCGTGCCTCTTCTGGCTGCGCCCGGATACGACAGTCAGCAGAGTCCCGGTGGATTATCGTTTCATTGGTCGGGCGTCGAACTTGACGTATTTAGAATCCAAGTAGCCACAAGCAGGGGATTTTCGACCGTTGTTCTGGACTCGACTGGAGTATCGCCGGGTATGACATGGCCATTTGTTGATGCAGGACCTTACTACTGGCGCGTACAGAGCACAACCGGCGTCTGGTCGGATATCTGGCCGTTTGAAATCGTCGGAGGAGCGACGGGTGTTCCAGAGTCGGACGACAACCTTCTTCCGACGGAGTTCAGGCTCTATGAGAATTACCCCAATCCATTCAGTGAGCGTACGGTCATTTCGTATGACCTTCCGGTGGCATCCGCTGTTCGACTGGTCGTCTTCGATATCCTCGGGCGCCGGGTAAGCACACTCGTTGATTCTCGGCAGGCACCGGGCCGCTACAGGCAAGCCTTCGATGCGGCGCGCCTGACAAGCGGCGTCTACTTCTACACCATCCGGGCCGAAGGATTCTCATCAACGAGAATGATGGTGCTTTCGAGATAGCGATATCCGGACACGATGATCCTGCCTCGGATCATCGAACCATCATCCGTGTCGCTCGTGCTGATCATATCTCGTTTCCTCAAGGTGGAACGGATCTTAACGGACCAACCCACACCTTGCCCGTTTCACGGCCGATTCCTCAGATCCACAATCCGCGATCGGGCGATATTATGTTGACGAGATCATAGCGAATCATGAGGCGCCCGTTTCTCTTACTTGCGCTCGGTCTTCTGATTCCTACCTCTGGCTCGGCACAGGACAGCTCCGAGGCGATCTTCGGCCTGGGTGTGGGCTCTTCCGAACTCGCCGACCTATATGTCTCGTTCAACGGCGGAGGGATGTTTCGCCTATCCCCGTTTGTTGTTTCGGCTACGTTTGAACTGGATATCGCCGAAGAACCGGACAGGGAAGGGAGATACATCATGGATTCTTCTCTCGATCGGTGTAGAGATTCTCAAACGGGGCAGTTTGCGGCCACCAAGAAATGCCGTGAAACGGTTCTTTTTTACGCCGCTGTTCTGGATGTCGGATATCCGGTTCTCCGAAATCTTATCGTAGGCGCGGGATTCAGAGCCGGGGACGGTTCAACTCCGTTTCTGTCGAGTATGTACGTCTTCAATCGTGACAGTCAACATCCAATTCAAGTGCACGTGTCTGCCTGGGCAGCTTATGTGTCGCTGTCAACGCGTTTCATATTTGATTTTTGAAGTTCGATACGCCCCGGCGATGCAAGAGCGTCGTTTCCTGTAACATTTTGGCGAGGCAATGCTATCTCGCAATTGTGATGGAGTGGTTGGACGACATTCCGCCGGAATCTTCGACATGAATGAAATAAGCACCCGACGGTATCTCCTTCAGGTCCAGAGTATGGCGGCTCGTTCCCACACCTGAAAAGATTATGGTCGATCTCAATTGACGTCCAATGACATCGAAAAGCCGGATGTGCAGGAAACCGGATTTTTCGACGGCGATCTCAACAGCAGCGAAGTCGAAGACCGGATTGGGATAAATGGACTTGATAGTCGTCGTTTTCGGGGTCGCAGGTGGGGATTGGGCGCTCACATGGATCAGCTTACTCCCGTACTCCATGCCGTCGATTATTGCATAGCGGAGCCGAGGGCCTCCCATTGTCATTTTATCAGTTCTGACTAAGCCTATATCGGTCGCATACGAATACCACACGCCGATGCCGCAATTGAATCGTTTGGCTGCATCGGTCATAACCGTTTGTGAAGCGATTGAAATTGTTTGCTCGAAGCCACCACTAACCAGGCAGAAATCATAAACGCCTGGTCCTACTGATACGGAATCGCCGAATGAACTTCTGAGGTCTATCTGAGGAAACTCGGTCTGTCCCAGTCGGAAATTGACCGGTGAGGCGGTTGTATCCGCGAGAATGTCCGGCAGCCAGAAAACGAGTCCAGACGAGTCGTATCTCAAGTCGTACTCGTTCCGCTGAAACAGAGCGAGGACCATGTTCGGCCAGAATACTTCATAGATACTCTCGACTGCATGAAAGTACGTTCGGCCACCGACGACAGAATCTGAAGTAATCTCAAGTCGCGTAAGTGGCAGTCCTTCGCCGTCAGCGTATTCCCAGATATTACCTACCTGTAGTGGGAAGTATCGGTGCCAATCGACGGTATCGGGAACGACAATGCGAGAAGACTGGCGTCCCCATGCCACCTGAACGGCCAACAGCAGAACCAAGCCCGATATGAGGATTCCACGTTTCATATATCCGGAACAGGCACACTCGGCGTTTCATGAACGGCCATATGCAGTCATCCTCGAAAGGCCCTCGCCACCTGGAGCCAATTTCTTCCCCATAAACTTTCCTCTATCACACATTGAATCTTATACGTGGTGCAAACAAGATCGAAATCGCCTCTGTTCTAATGGTAAATCCTATTTACAACAGGATAAGCTTCTGCGTCTTTGAACCAAAAGAAGTTTCCAGGCGGCAGAAGTAAACGCCGGGAGCCAGATCTGAAGCGTCAAAGCGATCCGTATAAGTGCCTGCGAGACGAGTCCCTTCATCGATCACTGTGACAAGCTGCCCCAGCAAGTTGTACAGGACAAGACGGAAGGGTCCAGTCGACGGTAAACTATATCTCAGCGTTGTTGCATGTCGGAAAGGATTGGGAAATACGGCGGCCAGCTCCAGTTCAGTGGGTAGCGTTGGAGATCCTTCCTCATCGGAAATCGTAATTCCGTCAGAATACCCAGAAAAAGCGCCCAGTTGATCGACAGCAGCCACGTGGACAACAAATGGCTCATCCGATGCTGACAAAAGCATCAATTCATTCCTGTGGAGAGCGGAGTCCCTGAAATTCGTTAAAAGGGATGCGCCCCTGTCGTACACCCGTCCGATCTGAAGGGTATCTGCTGCTGTAATCACGCGCACGCCGTAGCCAATATGACCCGGCAGACTATGATCATCTTCACTTTCCGACCAGGTGATCAATATGCCTTCCGATCGTGATTCTGCACGAACATTCCGAGGTACGCTTGGAGGTGAATTGTCGTACACTTCGCGGTTTTCAATCCTGTATAGCTCCTTTCCTCTGTCGTACGCGAAAAACGTATCCCAGTCACCGTCCCGGTCGTCATCCAGATTGAAGAGTGATACCAAGCTTGAGGCAGAATTCCTGGAGTGAACTTCGGTTCGGAGGCTCTGATTGGCCTCATTCCACCAAATGATAAAGTTGTTTTCGGTGATAGTGACGAAATCGACATAACCATCATTGTCAAGATGAACGGGCTGCAGATGCGCGTTCTGAAGACTTGGACCAATTCCTTCCGCAAAAGGAATGAAGAAAGGTGCATACTCGCTGACGGTAGGATCAAAAGTGTAGAACGCATGCCGCATCTCATGGTGGTAGGTGCCCAGACTGTCGGTTATCTCCTCCAAATACAAGATGGAGAGATCGGGATATGCATCCTCGTTGAGCCAGAGAGGATCTACAGATATATAGGCCCCGAGGTTGGCGCTCGAAGGAAGTCCCACGTCCGTCTTGCTGAACGTTCGATTCCCTTCATTTCGATAGACCACAGGCGCAGCCCCTACGCCGTCGTCAAGAAAAATGTCACAGTAACCGTCCTGATCGAAGTCAAAGAGTCGTAGATTATAGGGCGCGTCAGTTCTCTCTGAAACCGTCTCGAAACTGAAAAGACCATCGCCTTCATTCCATCCGACAAACAATCTCGGGGCAGTCCCCGTCAACAGGTCTGCACGCCCATCCAGATCCAGATCGACCAGGCCGTTAAGACCGTTTCGGACACCGGTCTCCGGTGATTCTCCGAGGGACAAGGGATATGCTTGCCGGATCTCCGATCCTCTCATCAACAACACATGAGGCTCTTCACCGTCAAAAGCAATATCTGGTCTCAAATCACCGTCGACATCCTCAATGAACAGACGGTGTATTGCTCCCGAGTATGTCCAAATGACCTGGGAATGCTCTGGCGCAAATCCACTGGCTGTACCAGGAACGTATCGGATCTGATGCTCAGAGCTAACTCGATCTCTAAATAGCACCACGAGGTCGTCGTTTCCGTCACGATCGAAGTCATCATGTACAATGTCTAATATCTGGAATGAATCATCGGTGAGTTGGAGCGTCTCGACTTCCAGCATTGGAGCCTGAGCGGTAACTACTTCTGAGACGTTAGATTCTGCTCCGTCCAAATAGGATTGTAACCAGTAGGAGTAGTCCTGACCGCCGTCCAGATCGTGATCTGCAAAATTTCCGGAACCGGGTAACACTGTCGCTCGGAGCAGCGCTGCACTCCCGTTTTCGGCCAGACTGCGGTAGACACGGACGCTGTCAAAAGGCGTCAATAGAGAGAATGCTACTTTGAGAAATCCTTCGCCTTGAGAGATCTGAATGCTCTCCGGGACATCCGGTCTCCCGGGATTCGAAATGACAAATTCGACGGATTCAGAAAAGATGCTACGCTGAGCGGAAGCATCAATAGCCCGAACGCGGGCTGAATACTGTCCTGGTGCCATCAGATCGAATCGCCAGACTGGTTGAGTCCTACCCCCCAGCCCGTAATCCCATGTAGACTCAAACCTGTCGAGCGACTCTGAGCTGTAGACGAAGGAGCCGTCATTTCGTTCAAGCTCAAGCTGATAGTATATAGTCCCCCCAGTTACTCTCGCTTCGACCGGATCGGCATGCAAAATAACGGCGCCTTGAAAAACATCAGCTCTTAGACCTCCGGGGGCTTCTGGAGACGCAACGACCGAATGTGCGACTCGTCGTTCGAGAAAAACATGATTTTCAGGGCTCGACGAGGCCTTCACCTTCGTTCTATTAAAGCGTACGTAATCGCCTGAGGATGACGTGATGAAAGGCATTATGTCGAGTGCGCTCGTCGTGTCGAGCCGAATGAGGCGCAGACTGTCTGCCTCGAACGAGAAGAAGTGCCTAAAAGCTGCGCCCGGCCGGCGTTTCGTCAGAAGAATATCCAGACGGCCGTCTCCCGTGAAATCGCCTGGCTGGAGATTGTAGGGTTCATTGTCATAAAAATAAACGAGTGAATCGAGTACGGTCGACATCTCACGCACCATTCCAAGCGCGGTGTCCACTCTCCACAGCTCCAACCGGGCCTCCTTGAGCCGGTGTCTATGTTGATTCTGTTCGTCATGGTAACTCTCTTCCTCGACGAAGAGAGCTGCCATCTCCACGGAACCGTCACCATCGAAATCGAAGGTAAAGTCGTTGCAAACCCTCAGAGCCGGGTCTG
>JACZYK010000079.1 GCA_022571135.1 Bacteroidota bacterium | reverse complement strand
GAGCCCTTCCGTATTTTGTCGAAAGATCACCACATCCACATCCGGTTCCTCGTGCCCGCCGTTGGCCGTCTGCCGGACGAAATTCAGCAGGTTGCCCGGAAATGAGCGGCACGGACGCATACAGATATCTAGATTGAATATCTGCCGCATGCCTACGATCGGACTGAAGTAGACATAGCCCCGGTCATGAAGCTCTGGAGCCAGTTCCGCGGCCGCCTCCCTCTTGGGTTTCGACGTAATCGCCCCGAACAGGCCCAGCTTATGCTCTCTCAGGAGATCGAGTGTCTGCTCGGGGAGCGGATTGCCCTCGCTTTTCCAGAATTCCCATCCGATGTCCGCGTACACGTAATCGGCCTCGAAGCCCACCGCGTCAAGGACTCGGACCGCCTCCGGAAGAACCGTCTGTCCGATGCCGTCTCCGGGCATCGCCACTACCGTCACCTGTCGCATATCGTCCTCAGTCTGATGTTGTAATAATAAACCCTCAGTTGCGGAACGCACCTCGTGCTAATCTCCAAGTCGCTGTTTTATCAGATTCTCGATACCTCCGGCAACGATAAGTGACTGCGGCACGGAACCCAGCGGCTTGAACGAAAATACCTCGGTTCCAAGCGTTACCGTCCCGTGGGCGAAATCGATATCGAGTTCAGCGCCCGGAATGATCGTAAGCGTCCCCGCTTCTACTGCCTCTCTGTGAATTTCCTTAAGCCTCTTCACGAGTTCGGAGCAGTCTATGCACACAAACCCGTTGTTGTAGGCGTTTCGCAGATAGGTCTGCGAAAAACTGCCCGCTATGACGAGCGAGATCCCCTTCGCCTGAAGCGCCGTCACTGCCTGCTCCCGGCTCGATCCCGTACCGAAATTCCAGCCGCCTACGAGAACGTCTCCGGCCCGCGTACGAGCGGCAAACTCCGGATCGTAATTTTCCATGACGACGCTCGCCATCTCGTCCGGCGTCATTCCCTCCCTGTAGGTGTAATCCTTCCCGTAGATCCCGTCCGTGTTCAGATTGTCCTGGGGTACGAAGACAAGACGGCCGCGAATGCTCTCGGGAAAGCCTTCCTGAATCTCTACGGTTTCACTGATAGCATCTATCTCGAACTCCTCGAATCGGTAATCGGGCGTGCTGGCGTCAATCGGTCGGGGCGCTTTGATATATCCGGCTACGGCCGAAGAGGCTACGACTTCGGGGCTTGCAAGGTATGCCTTTGCATCACGTGAACCCATGCGTCCCTTGAAGTTACGGTTTGTTGCCGAAATCCCTACTTCACCAGGCTCAAGCAGACCGGCGCCGAGCCCGATGCATGGTCCACAGCCCGACGGAAGCGGTCTCGCACCCGCTTCCAGTAGTGCGCTCCACGCGCCTGACTTCTCCGCCTCTCTCTGAATTTCACTGCTGGAGGCGGCCAGGTAGAACTCCACGTGGTCCGCAACTTTCTGGCCCCTGATGACCGCGGCAGCGGCCTCAAGATCCTCCAGGCGACTGTTCACGCAGGAGACCAAATAGGCCTTGTGAATCGTCACACGCTCCCGCTCGATATCCGCCAGGGATCGCATCACCTGAACCGAGTCGGGGCCGGAGACGTGGGGGCTCACAAGCGCGAGATCGAGGGTTATGCGAGCCGCATAGCCTGCGTCATGGTCCGGCAGCGGAGGATCGCTCTCCCATGACTCTAGATCTGCGTCGGAATACCTGGTGACTCCCCTCAGCTCCAGAATGACTTTCCGCTTCCTCAGGTATTCGATGGTGACACCGTCAACAGGGAACCAACCGGCCAACGCCCCCCATTCGGTCGTCATGTTCGAGATCGTCATCCGCGCGTCCATGCTCAGCGTGGCTACGCCGCTGCCCCCGAACTCGACGACTGCATTGAGCACTTCCCCCTGATTGTAGAGCCCACAGAGCGTTACAATCACGTCTTTGCCGGTCACTCCGCTGCGCAACCGCCCTTCGAGAACGACCTGAACGGACCGAGGGATTTGCCACCAGAATTCGCCGGTGGCCCAGATAGCAGCGGCATCCGTTCGCACAACCGGCGTTCCGAGCGCCCCGAGTGCACCGTACATGTTCGAATGCGAATCCGACCCCACGACTAGAGATCCGGGGACGACGTATCCGTGCGACACCATGATCTGGTGGCTGATTCCGGTACCCGGTGGGTAGAAATCCACCCCCATTTCGATCGCGAATGCCTCGATATCGCGGTATTTGGCGAGATTGGTCTCGGACTTGTTCTGGACGTCATGGTCCATCGGAAAGACGGGCTGCCGGGGATCCGACATACGCTCGACTCCGATGGCCCTGAATTTCTTCATCACGGCCGCCGTGTTGTCATGCGTCATGACGTGACGCGGCTTCAGCGACACGACATCTCCGGCTTTAAGGCGCCGGTCCGGCCCCGCAGTCATGTGGGCCTGAGCGATTTTCCCGGCGATGGTCTGTCCGATAACGTCCCTCCTTTCCTGTAAATTGTCAGCGGTCTAGAAAAATTCTCCAGCCTATCCGATGTCTGCCTTGCACATCGCCATCAGCTGCGAAATCGATGCCGCGTTTTCCAGTCCCCACACGGCTTCCTTGAGACGCGAGCGCGCAACCTCAGACATGACAGGTGATGCCAAAGCGTCGAATTTTTCCTCGATTTCAGCGTCCGTGAGTGGATTCCTCGGATCTCCCTTCGGATAATCAAGCTGTTTGGTGAACTCGCGACCGTCGTAGGTCGTGATCTTCACGATCACGCGCTGGAGCACGGGAAATACTTTTTCGATCTCTTCGTCGGCAACGACCACAATTTTACTGAACTGCGAACGGATATCGTCGCTCATGATGCGCGATTGTTCGAACTGAGCCGGTGTAACCTGCCGATCCACCAACGCCGCGGCGACGACGTAAGGCAGGCTGTGATCTGCGCTCTCTTTCGAGCGCGGATCGTACTTGGAGGGATCGGCGAGAATGTCGGCTGACCGGGCCGTCGAGCGGATGTGTACTTCCTCGACCTGCTCGGGATGGAGATCGTGCTCCGTGACAAGGTCGATAACCGCCGAGATGGACGTATGTGTCAGCGCTTCGGCCGGATAAGCCTTCATTCCGCATCGCTCGATCCTCCACGATTCGCCCAGACCATCGACAAGGATATCCAGATCCCACTCGGGCCCGTAGCAATGGACCATTCCTTCCTTCCCGTCAATCACGTGCTCCGGACCCGTGTAGCCCTCTTCCGCCAGAAGAGCGGCCAGGACGCCGCTCTGCGTCGCCATGGGATCGACCGTGTTCTTCATCATGGTCAGTTTGCCCGCCGTCACGGCGCCGAAGGTCGCATGACGGGACGCGGAAATACCTATCGCATGCTGAATCTGCTCCCAAGACAGCCCCATTGCGTGGCCGGCTACGATGGGAGAAACAAAAGCAGTCAGTGTGGCATGGTGCCATCCGCGCTCACGAATACCTGGAATCGCCGCCTCACACAGGCGCATCTCGAACTCGTGACCGAGAACGATTCCGGTGATCAGCTCCTTTCCGCCCAGTCCCGCGCGTTCTCCGACCGCCATGGCAGCCGGAATAATATCGGACGGATGCGAGGGGTCCTGTTGCCAGTAGATATCATTGTAGTCCATCACCCGGATCATCAGCGCATTGGCGAGCGCAGCCGTGACGACATCGGCCCTCTCTCCGGTGCCGATGATCGTCGCCGGGCCGGATCCCCGGATCTCCTTCAGCACCTTCAGCGCGATATGGACGTCCTCCTGCCGGTATCCCCCGAGCGCACAGCCGAATGAATCGAGCAGATAGCGCCTGGCTTCTCGGATTGCGCCCGCGCCGAGATCTTCGAATTTCAGGGTCGCGGCCCAGCGGGCCATGGTCGCCGTGATGGTATCAGACATTCTTTTGGTACTCGGATATTAAGGTCCGGGAAAGTGTCCCTGGCGAGCGGGCGGCCATCGATGAGCTTACCCGGCCAGATTCTTGAACGGCACGTAACTCATGAAATCGGCATGGTGAACAATAGTAGCCTCCGTGCTCCTTTTTACGAGGTCACCCTCGGCCGCATGTGCTGCGATGATGTGACACACCGCATCCGGCACACCGCTCTCGATCGCAATCGCAACGCCGGTGAACGGGTGGCGAAGCGCCTTCCCTCTGGCGCTCTGCTGCGGCTTTCCATCGACGATCTCATACTCGAGAGGTTTACCGACGTCGGCCAGAATCGCTCCGGCGACGACCGTGTCTAAATCGATCGAAAGGCCGCGACCAAGGAACTCCTGCATCACCTCCGCAGATTTCCGGGCGATGTGAACGACACAGCGCTTGTGCTCCATAAACGTCGCCGGACAATCGGGTATCAGAAGCGTGAACGGAATATGATTGAGGTCGTCAGCGTCGAGCGGGCTTCTCTCGAGCGCCTTGATCCAGGTCTGCGTCGTGCTCTCGCGCAGGTCGTCGTCCTCGATCCACTGGAGCTCCGGCCACAGCCGTTCGACTGCTTCACGCATCGGCCTGTCCTAAAAAAAAATGAGAAAAATCGTGGGCAAACGAAGCCTGGGCAACTCGATATCGATGTTGCAGACCCCGGGTTTGGCCGTCAAGATTACGCCGCTCCGATATGCTTGTCAACAGGGGATTTCCGACTACATTAGGCTTTTTTGGTGGCCTCCGCAGGTACGTGTTTAGATCGTCTAAACGTCGATTCGCCCCGCCCGTACACGCGTAATTCACAGAGCGAAGTCACTGCTCGCCTGAATGGAAGGCGTCGTAGAGAACAGGCGTTAGCGTCTTACGAACGGGAATCGGATGTGTGAGGGATAAGCCTCCGAATGGTGAATGGAGTTGTGGGCCACGACGCCCTCGGTCTCGTCCCAGTTGTTTCCTCCCGTGTTCATGTTGCGCGTGAATCGCGGAAAATTGCTGCTGGTGACCTCAATCCGAATGCTGTGCCCCATCTCGAAATAGTTGCTCGTGGACATCGGGCTGACCTCGAGTTTGTAGACCACACCCTCTTGCATGAATACCTGGCTCTCGTAGCCCTCGCGGTAGCGTGCGCGTTGGATGGTCTCGTCCAGATTGTACGCTCTTCCGTCCGGATAAACATCGATCAACTTCACCGTGAAATCGGTGTCTTTCACGTCGGACGACACGTACAGTGTGATTTCGATCGTACCGCTCATTTCGACGCCTTCGACCAGCGGTTCGGTCGTGTAAACCAGGATATCGCGACGAAGCTCCATCTCCTGCTGGTCGAATGAACCTGGGCGGATAGCATTGCCGGTACAGCAGACATTGCCACCGTAGGACGGTACGGGGTCCATCGGATCGTAGGTGAAGGAATCAGGATGATCCTCGGGGCCCGAAGCACTTGTTGTCAGGATTCCGTCACCGTTTCGACTGTTGGCGTTTCCACCCGAATTCAGATAGTAAGTGACCATTTCTGCATTCTCCGGAGGCCACTCTTCAGCCGTATTCCACTCATTCGAACCCATGGTGTAATACTGGACTCTGGGAGTTGATTCCAGAATTCCATTGTCTTCGCCCTTGAGCCAGTAATCGAACCAGCCGTAGACGAGTGCATCATAGTCAAGTCGGGCGTCTCCCACATTGCGTTCCCCAACAATCGTCTCCTCCGTTGCGCGCGTGTACCCGCAGTGTGTGGTCGGTGCAATCACGGCGAACTGATTGTTGGCCACCTCAGGATCCTCAGCGTTATTCCTCACATGGTTGAAAAGCGCCAGGTTTGGCCCTATTGATACGTCGTACCAGGACATGAACCACATGCTCGGCACGCCGAACGGCATGTCGTCGTGGTAAAGACCACCCTCGTACCAGGCCGGATCGTTGGGTTCCCTCTTGATCATGTCCTCGTAAATCCCTTTGGGGCCCTGGACATTTTTCATGATGTCGACCAGCGGCAGATGCCTCAGACCTTGCGACCAATCCACCCGCGGCATCTCCGGGGCCAGATCGAAGTACCTGGATACGCGGATCAGGTCTTCGCGCGACATGTCCTCGGGAAATACCGGACGCTGCTTGTTCTGAACGCCATAGAGCCAGGCGAAGAAAAGCATCTGTTCGGCGCCTCCGCGATACCAGTTGCCCTGCTCATACCAGTTGCCGATGCGGCCAATTCCCGCGCCGAATCCCTGAGGCACCAGCGCGGCGTGCGCCGGATGGTCGAGCGCTGCGACGCCCATCTGCCACTCGGCCGTCGACGAGCATCCGAGCGTTCCGATCTTCCCATTCGACCAGGGTTGGCTGGACATCCATTCGAGGGCGTCATAGCCGTCGGTTCTCGGCGGTCCGAGGATATCCCACTCGCCTTCCGAAAAGAAACGCCCGCGCTCGTTCTGAACCACATAGGCATAACCGCGCTGCACAGCGTTGTACGCAGCCCGGAAAGTCCGACCATTGAATTCCCCGTCTCTCCACGAATTGAAATTGTAAGGGGTTCTGGAGAAAATGATGGGAACCGGTTCGTCCGTCCTGGGACGAAATATGTCCGTGGCCAGGCGGACTCCATCCCGCATCGGCATCATGACCTTCTGCTCGATATAGGCTACTTCTTCGAGTCCGGCGATGATCTCCTCCTGGTTCTGTCCGGCCTGATTCCTCCTCTGTTGACTGCTTTCTTCCTGCTGGGCACAGCCCGCGAAGAGTACAGTACCAATCAAGACGAGCAGTAGAATCAGACGATGAACGACGTTTTTCATGGTGATATCTCACATCAGTCATTGCATTCAGTGGATCATTAAAACCTTCGCGCCTCTAATTTTTCCCGTCTTCAACTCGACGAGTGCACGGTTGGCATCCTTGAGACCGTACTCCTGGACCGCCGGCTTGATAGCCATTTCGGATGCAAGCTTAAGAAATTCCTTGACATCCTGCCTACATATATTCGCCACGCTTTTGATCTCCTTCTCCATCCACAGATGCACGGGGTAACTCAGCCGGAGGAGTTGATCCTTGTCGACCTCCTCTTTGCGAATGGCATTGATTACGAGCCGTCCGCCCGGCTCAAGATTCTGTAGAGCCTCGACGACAGGCTTCCAGACCGGCGTCGTGTCGATGATGCCGTCCAACTTCTCGGGCGAGGCATCGGTAGTGTCACCTGCCCAGACAGCCCCCAGTTCTCTTGCAAAGGCCCTCTCCTTCTCGCTCCTTGCAAACACGAAGACCTCGGTATTCGGGAATCGATGCTTCGCCATCTTCAGTACCAGATGCCCTGAAGCGCCGAATCCCGTTAGGCCGAGACGCTGTCCATCCTCAAGGTTCGTGAGTCTCAGCGATCGATAACCGATCGCCCCCGCGCAGAGCAGCGGCGCCGCCTCCGAATCGCTAAAAACGGCAGGTATCGCGTACGCCGATGTTTCTGGAACCGACATGTACTCGGCGTACCCGCCGTCGACGTCCCGTCCTGTCGCCATGAAATCTGCGCACAGATTCTCGCTGCCCGCCAGGCAGAATTTGCACGTTCCACACGATGAATGAATCCATGCAATACCGACCCTGTCGCCTTCACTGAACGCTCTGCCGCCGCCCGCTTCAACACGGCCAACCACCTGATGGCCGAGAATAATAGGCAGGCGGGACGGGGGCGTCCGACCCTCAATTTCGTCCAACTCTGTATGACAGACCCCGCATGCCGATACCCTGATGAGAATCTCGCCCGGGCCAGGTTTTGGAACGGGACGTTCGGAGAACTGCAATGGCGATGAATTCTCCCGGAGATCGCAGATCTCATTCAATACCATTGCTTTCATTTAAACCTCCTACGTTGGAAACGGTCTAATCTTCCAACAACTTTTTCAGATCGTCGTCCAAGCCGGTCATCTCCCAACGAATCATAGACACCGGAATCACCCCCACAGCGTTCAGATCATCCATGAAGCCCTTGAGCGTGAAGTCGTCACCCTGCTGCCGGGCGCGCTCGGCCATCAGACGCTCCAGCTCGATCTTGCCCGTTACGTAACTCGATCCGTAATAGGGTTGCTGCAAATACAGGTGCTGCTCGAACCACACGAGTCCACCGTCGGCCTGAAGCCATCCCCTCGGCGTCCACTTGGAGGCGAACTGCACCGCCTCATCCATGGTGAAATCGTTGCTGTGCATGTAGAGGCTGCCCAGTGCACGGGCGGCGCGTTGGGCGAGAAGAATCCAGATCAGCTCCCGCGCCTGCGGATGGTCGTCCAGGAGCCCGGCGTGCATCATCATCTCTTCCATTCCGGTCGCGAGACCCTCGGCGCGGCCGTCGAAAATGTTATAGAGGAGCGCCTTTCTCCTCATCGGGCTCGAGTGGGGTTCGTTGGCGATCCTCGCCAGTTCGATCCAGTGGTAATTATGCGTCCTCATGACGAGTTCATTGTGGTAGTTCACCTCCGAGAAGAACGATCGTTGCCCCTCCGACTCGCTGAATCGTCCGATCTTGGCACGTTGGGCCGGCTCCATGTACTCGGCCGTGGTCATGATTTCTTCCTCTTCGAGAAACGCCATGAACTCGTCTACGGCGGCGTTGAGGCGGCGGTCATATTCTTCCGCACTCGCAATCGAGTTAAGCGGCGGAAGATTTCGATTTCTGTGCTCTTCGAGTTTCAGCGATGCATGCGCCCTGGCTAGTTCGCGGTGCATCATCGTCACCTCCTCTTCCCACGTATAGGGTACCAGGTGTACGTTCTTGAGATACCAATTGTAGTTTTCGACGCCGACTCCAGACGAACCTGATTTGGAAGGGGCTTCGCTCACCAACCAGGCCGCGAACTCGTCGGTCGCAGTCACGGCTTCCTCGATAGCGGCAGAGAGTTCGGCGCTCGTCCCTTCGACTCTGCCGGCAAACACGTTCAGGCTTGCACTCTGTCCGCGCATGTTCTCGATCCCTCTCAGCCAGAGGTCCCTTTGATTCCCCACGAGATTGTCCCGCGCCTGCTCAAGCACCCCGGAGACAGTTCTGATTCGCCTCGCCAGTTCGGAGGCATCGACGTCCGAAAGCGGATAATCGTACGTCCAGACGTCGATCCAGCCGGCGACGACCGGGCCTTCGTGGGCCGGTACGTCGCTCTGTGATAGGAACATCATGACATAAAAGGCGGGGTTGTTTGCCCACGGCTTCAGCACGCGGTGATCGAAGGCGAGACCGTTCATTTCGGCACGAACCAGATGATAGTCGATCTTTTCGGAGACCGGCCAGTCGCCGATGTCGAATCCCTGCAGCCTCGACTGATAGGCCAGGAGTTCCCGGTACTGGACTCCCATGGCCTCCGGAGAATAGTCGGGTAAGCCGTCGACGAGAACCGGCTTCTGAAACTCTCTCCACTCATCAAAGAAGACGACCAGGTCGTCGTAGCTCGAGTATTGAAACCGGGATTCGGGAGCGCTCGTCGGTCCGCATCCCGCGACGACGATGAGCGCAATTATGAAAAGGATCGAAAGGCGCATGGCGAACGGGCGTGACATCGTCGAAACCTCCTGAAGTCTCTGTCAATTTTAATTGTTCAGCCTAAACTTGGGCACGGGAGCGCTGGTTGTCAAACAGCCTCTACATCTCTTCCAGAACGTCCTCCGCGTCGATCAGGCGAATATCGCGCGTAGGGCCGTCGCGAATGCCGGCATGGATTCGGTCCTGCCCATGCTTACCCG
>JACZYK010000078.1 GCA_022571135.1 Bacteroidota bacterium | reverse complement strand
TGGCCGCCAATACTCTGGCGTCCACTCTGATCGTTCTTTCTCCACCCACACGAGTGATTTCGTTCTCCTCCAGAACCCTGAGCAGTTTCGCCTGCGCCGTTAATGGCAACTCGCCGATTTCGTCGAGAAGCAGGGTCCCACCGGAGGCGAGTTGAAAAGCACCTTTATGGACGCGGTTCGCACCGGTAAAAGCGCCTCTTTCGTGGCCGAACAGATCGCTTTCGATCAGATTCTCAGGAAGAGCCGCACAGTTGATGGCAACGAAAGGAGCGGAGGAGTCCCCCGATGCCAGGCGATGGATATCCCTTGCGACCAGTTCCTTACCCGTCCCGCTTTCACCGGTTATCAAAACGGGGCTGGGAATCCGAGCGATCCGCTCGATCTGTTGCTTTAACCGGTTCATCGCCGGACTCGTGCCGATCAGGGAAGTCTTGTCTCCGAGGTCGCTTCTCAGTGACTGGATTTCCTGCTCCAGTCTTTTCCGCTCCAGAGCGTTTTCCACTTCCTGCACGACCTTCTGCATCGACTCCGATTTGTCGATGAAGCCGTAAGCGCCGAGCTTCACGGCCTGGACGCATCGTTCATAGTTGCCGGTGCCCGTATAAACGATCACCGGTACACTTATTCCCTGTTTCCTGAGCGTTCTCAGGACCTCGAAACCGTCTGTCCCGGGCATTTCGAGGTCCAGGATGACGCAATCGATGGGTTCGGCGGCAATCAAGTCGAGCGCCTGTGCGCCACCCGGAGCTACAAGCGTGTCATAGCCACCGACTCTTCTGAGATCGTATGCATACTGTTCAGCCAGAGCCGGAACGTCGTCCGCAACCAAAACAAGAGCCATCTGATGTTAACCTCCGGAATTCAGATACCGTTTCCCGACGAGGCGCGCAACTCCTCATCGCGATCGAACGCAGGTAGATCGACGTGAAAACTGCTGCCCTGTTCCATCTGGCTTTCTACCTGGATGTTGCCGTCCATGTCCATTACCAGTCTTCGGACGATCGAGAGTCCTAAACCTGTTCCGGTTTCCTTAGTGGTATAGAAATCGTTGAAGACCTGCGATTTCTGAGCTTCCGTCATTCCCTTACCGGTGTCGGTCACTGTGAGGCGTAAGCGTTCGTCTTCCGCCCCGGTCAGGGCCGTCGATACGGTTACACTCCCCGGAAGCGATTCAAGACTCTCGATACCATTGGTGACCAGATTTTCGACGATTCGGCGAAGCGAGACGGGGTCTCCGAGCACGAAAGGATGCTCGCCCAGTTCCATGTAAAGGTTGTATCGTCCCGGGCCGCGCATGTCACGGACGACCTCGGAAACGAGGGTATTGAGGTTGCAGGGGATCCGCTCTGTTCGAGGGAAGAGTCTGGCATAGTTCGATGCCATTTTCTCCAGATAAGAAATGCTGGAGTCCAACGTACCGCGTCGTTCTTCGAATACCTCAAGTAATTCCTCGGGCTTATCGGAAGCCAGCCGGGACAGATGCTTGAATACATTTCGGATCGGTGTCAGACCGTTCTTGATGTCGTGATTCACCTGCCTGGCGAGTTCTCCCAGGGTGGCTTCCCGCTCCGCCTTTTTGAGAAGCACTTTGCTGGATCGAAGTCGATCGGTCATGGAATCCAGCATTCTGGAAAGAGCTCCAATCTCGTCCTTTCGGGTGGATTTGAAATGGACATCGAGGCGATCGAGATTTATTCTGGAAGTTTTGCGGGCGAGTTCCACGATCGGCCGGCTGATGCGGCCAGCCAGCCAGATCACGAAAACTGTGGCGATAACTCCGGTGACCAGAAAGACTATCAGGAACCACCTGTCCACGTTTCGACGGAGGGCATCGAGCGAAGCAAGCCCGTGTGTTACGCGAAACGTGGCCTCCGCGATGGTGCCTTGACTGGTGTCGATGAAGGGCACGGATAGCTCTTTCGTAATCGAAACGGAGCGGTCGGTGATGACGGCCCCATCGGGTACCTCCACGGCATCGTTCTCCATGCCCGTCAGCGAAGAGAGAAGGCCGCCGGGATAATCCAATTCCACGAGCAACTCGGACTGTCGCGCCAGTCGCGAAAGAAACCGCTTTCCGACACTCCGGCCTCCGACGAGTCTGAAACTACGGCTGCCCATCCGGAAGGAATCGACACGCGCGAGCGCGACGAAAGGAGCGTCGGGTGCTCTGGCGCGGACGAGTGCAGATTGTGAGGATGCTGAAGCGAGCAGTCTCGGCAGGGACTCCTCGAGTCGGTCGTATTCGTTTCGAAAGTGTCCCGAGCTGATGATTCTCCCTTCTTCATCCTGGACTTGGAGCATGTCGAGTCCACTGAGACGAAGTGCGTTCTCTGCGTAGTCCAACAGGTACGCACGTTCGTTCGGAGCGCGATCGACCGCCGCTCTGCGAAACCGATTATCGTCCATAATGGATCGACGGATGACAGCAAGGGATGCTCCGATAAGTTCGCTCTGGCGGTCCAGGTCTTGTTCGATGATGCGAACGAGGGATTCGACCTGCTGTTCGTATTGGGCGGTGAATCGCTCCGACATCTCGTTGCGGATCAGAAGCGCCAGCGCAGCAATCGGCACAAGGACGGCCGCGAGGAAGGCCGCGAGTAATTTTGATCGGTAGCTGTTCATCGCTTATTTCTCAGTCGACCCGCTATCGATCCGGATGTTGCCGAACCAATCGAACGTGAGCGCGAATATTCCCGTTCTCACAATGAGGTTCTGTCGCGTATCCACAAGTGGAACAAGGCCCTGGCGGAGTCGGCGTCCGAGCGGAGAGAGCCAGGGAGCCCGCCTCAGCAGGTTTTCAGCATCTATACAGGCATCAGTGGATCGCAGCGATTGGGCCACGATGTAGGCGAAGTCGGAACCCAGGGCAAGACTCTGTTCCATCTCTTCGTGCGACGCACCATAAGCTCTCAGTGCGCCCGGATTTTCATTGATCCCCGGAATCACCGCACCGACAGCGTCGGTTTTGGTGGAAGAATTTGGGCCTGTATTTCCGAGGGCAACGATTCGCTCGGAAAGTTGGCGGGCGACGGGGTCCGTTCTGTCGTAGAGAACTCTCCTGATCTCGTCGGCCTTCCCGCCGGAGTAATTACTTTGCGGACGGGTCTGCGTGCGATCCATGCATGCCAGGGGCCGATCGAACCAGGCCGGCGGGAGGTGGCCTCGTGCATCCCGCCGAACCGCATCCCGCGCCAGACTGTCGAGAAAGCTCTGTGGTAATTCTTTCGTCTGATGGCCGGACAATATATCCGAGACTCGTGTCGCGGACAAGAGTATGTACGTCCGATCCCATGGTAAGGGTACGACGGAATACTGGTTGCGCCGCCGAGCGTAGTCGAGAACAGTTGGATCCGAGGTTACAAGAAGGTCCACATCGCCGATCAGGAGATCTCGCTCATCCCGCGCGGCAGACTCGATATACTGCAGGACAGGTTTCTTCTTTGCGGAATACGCTGTCGGTTTCAGGGTGTAGGTCGAAGGGCCCGAAGGCGGTGACTCCGACGATGCGAGTCGATAAGGACCGGAACCTTGAATCAATCCTGATGCCTGCCTCGCTTTTGAAACCGTGAAGGATGGTGCTGCCAGTACGAAAGGGAAATTGACCGTTGACTCGTTCGCAAACACGATGACCGTCCGGTCGTCGGAGACTGCGATGGAGTCTATGGCGGAAATACCTGCGCCGGAGTCCATCAAACTTCTCTGAACGTCCACGGCGCGCACCGGTGAACCGTCCCAGAATCTGGCGTCTCGTCGCAGAATGAACGTCCATCGCCGATCCTCGGGATCCGCGCTCCAGGACGCCGCGAGACCTGGGTGGATACCGCCGGTGCAGTCGACAGTGATGAGGGTTTCGTACAGGTGGCCGACAACGAGATGATGATCTGACCAGGTCTCCCAGAAAGTGCCCGGTTGATCGATTGGATCGGTCAGTACCACCGAAATCGTGTCCGGTATGGCTGCGGAATCGGACGGAATCGTGCACTCTGAGTGAAATGTATCGAGAGGCGCCAGAACCGGCTTCACGCCGCAGGCCGACACGGCGACCAGCAGAATCAACCCCAGTGTATCTTGCAGAATGGTTACGCTCATATTGGACCGAAAATCGCGAGCGAAGTATCGATCGATCCGTCTTTCGAGATCGGTCATGGCCTTTACGCGGCTCGATCTCCATATTGTACGAACGTCGTCCTGCTCCGTTCAGCGAAGAGCTTACGACGGCGGCCCGGGGCGGCGAGTGTGCAGTTGAAAATTTCGTTTTCGCCCCATTTCGGAAACCGCGTACAATAAGGCTGCCGACTCAGTTCAAATCGCTATAGAGCGTATTGGTCCTCAGCTTGTGAGCCAGTTCGAGCGCCCGGGAAATGCGTGTTTTTTCTCGTTTCGCGCTCGTGACATAATAGGCGAGCGAGCGCCGGCGACCGGGCGTCATCGCGAAGAATCGTTCGGCGGCTTCGGCATCCTGCTCGAGTACCGTAGCGAATTCCTCCCCCAGATCGATTCGGTCGGGATAGGGATCCGCTCGCAACCCGACAGATACGGTATCTCCGTACTTCACCCCGATGGTCCTTAACAGCGGTATGCCCACGGTGAGAAAGCGTTCGCCTTCTCGATTTCCGTTGACGGCTCGCCGCAGCTCATGGCCGTTCAGCGTCGCAATAACCCGTCTGGATCCGGATTTGAGGAGATCTTCGGCGATCTCGATCGGGATGGGGACGTAGTGACGGTTATTACCCTTCTCGAATCGCAGAACGGGGGCGGCGAAGTGATACTCTTTCACAGGAGCCTAGTCTTTCCGTTTCAAAACGAATGACGATGAGGTATCCTCTCCGCCCTGATGCCACGTCCAGACCTGTCGCATTATATCTTCGCTGTCGAAATGAAACGTCAGTCCGCGCATATGTCCTTCGGCGGGCTCAGAGAGATTAGTCACATCGACGAAGTTAAAATCCATGATTTCGTCTGTGAGAGCGACGGCGCGCATCCGTGGTTGGTTTCCCGCGGAGCAATAGTGCGTGAGCATGAGCGAGTCTCCGTCGAGATGAAAGACGGTTACCATCGTGGGTTCGTTCAGCGGAGCCCGTGTCTCGATTACGGCTTCTCCTCCGGATACGATCTCGTACGAGATGGTAATCGACGACTCATTCGGTCCTCCGTCTCCTTCCCACTCGCCTGCCAGGGCTTTGAGTCTGTTCAAACCCTCGGTCGCATTCATCTGCGCGGAAACTGCATCCGTTGAGACGAACAGCAATGACACCAGCAGCAGTATCCGACTCATGTGTTTCATAGGAAGCGCCTCCTCTCACTGATCTGTTGCCTCGATTCGGAATCCGGTGAGCGCCGGACAGATTGCTATATACCGCAGCATTTCAATACAGGTTTCGTTGATGCTTCGCGCGGGACTACCACGAGTCCACATAATCCGAATTGATTCGCTACAACTCAAGCCGTGAACGGAACCGGAGCGTATTGAAAAGTATGTATTTGAATTCCTACTCCTTAAGATTCTCCAGCATGTCGGCCGCGGTTCGATTTCTTGGATTCAATTCGAGAGACTTTTCGTAGTACTGCCTTGCCTTCTCGTTTTCTCCCTCCGTCGAGGGCGTTATAGGATATCCGAAGAAATGCCGGCATCCTGCCAGAATAGCACCGACCGCGGACGCATGCGTTCCCTTCAGGACCATCGGTTCTCTGACCGGAAGTGGGATCCGCTTGTCCGGTGTGCCCCGTGGAATCGTCGCAGTCGACGGCCGGGGTCTGAAGAGCGTTTCCGGGTCGACGACTTCCGGATCGAAGTCCTTGCCGGGCATGGGAAGCAGGCCGAATGGCTCCGGACAGGCCTCGAAGCAGAGTACGCATCCGTTACATCGAGGTCGATTAAAACCGGCGTGAGTCCTGTCATCGGATCGAGCTTCGCACTGAAAGAGATGCATTCGCTGGGACACGCGTTGATGCATCGACCGCAAGCCTTGCAATACTGCGAGTAAATGAATGGTTTCGGTCGGTCCCGCCCTGCTGTTTCAGTGCTCACAATGGAATCACGTATAACTCTCGAAGGCCATGAAGGCTATAGAAAAGCGCTTCCAGAAGCAATTCCTGATTCCCCCTACCGGGTTGCAGGGCAATTCCGGACGCTTTGAACCGGTCGTACTAATTGACCCAGAGAGAGTATCCTAGAACAGCCGCGATCACCACCATAATCAGGCCGGGAAGAATGAACAGATGCGAGTTATCCAGACGAACCCGTGCCATGGACTTCAGCGCCCGGTCCGGAAACAGGAATGCAACGGCGGCCTTCATTACGAAGCTCCATCCAAGAGCCGTCAGCAGCACAGCCGGCCATGTCCAGACATTGTGAAACGCTACGATGAGCGTTCCTGTCATCAGACTGAGCAATCCGTTGATAAATGCTCCGGCTCGTCCTTTGCCGTGGAGCCGGGTGATAAAGTCTGCCCACACACGATGCTGGAAAATGTGTGACAGCCCGATGATCAAAAAGTTGATGGCCGCAAATAAGCGAATTGCTTCTTCCATGTGTCGATTCAATTCTGTTATGAGAACGTCTCTGTCGGTTTACCTCATTTCGGATAATGATTCGCTGATCCTCTCCAGGCCCGCCCGCAGGTACTCTTTTTCCGATCCGATGCCTATCCGCAGGCGATGGTCCATTCCGAAGCAATCTCCGGCCACGATGAACGTGCTCTTTTCTTTTCTGATTCTCGTTACGAGTTCGGTCGAATTGAGCTCCAGGTTGTAGCGCAGAAACACCATCCCGCCCGCCAATGGCGGCACAAAGCTGAACAGTCCCGGATGAGAGTCCGCCCATTCGGTCAGGAGTGGTAGGTTTTCATTGAGGATATTGCGGTTTCGTTCCAGAATCCTGGCCCGCCGGTCTGGTCTGAGCACGATTGCAGCGATCTCGTTGCTCAATATCGGCGTCGTTATCGTTGTGTAATCACGGCGTTTCCACGTTTCGGCGATCACGTCATGGGGCCCAACCAACCAGCCAATTCGAAGACCCGGAAGCGCGTACGCCTTGGATAGTCCTCCGGCAACGATTGTCTTATCGTACCTCCCATAAAAAGAAGGTGTCTCCCGTCTGTCGAATTCGGCGCCTCGGTAAATCTCATCCGCATACAACCAGGCACCCGCGTCTCTCGCCAGTTGAACGATTTCTTCCATGGCCGTACCGTTCAGAATGGCACCCGTTGGGTTATTCGGGTTGCACACGGCAATCATTTTCGTCCTGGACGTAACGATGCCACGCAGCTCGTCCAGATCGGGTTGCCACCCCAGATCCTCTCGCAGATAGAACGGAGTCACTTTCACGCCGAATGCTCGCGCAGCTCCGAAGAGTTGCATGTAGTTGGGCAGCATGAGCACCAGCTCGTCACCGGCTTCGAGCAAGGTCCACAAGGTGATGAAATTGGCCTCGATCGAACCGTTAGTAACCATGATTTGATCTCGATCGGTACCCTCATACATCTCGCTGATAGCATCCCTCAGTTCGATGGAGCCGTTTGTCTGGCCATACCCGAGCCGGGTTTTGATCAGATGATCTCGCTCTTCGCCGGTGAGTAGTTCAGACAGGTTGAACGGATGTATTCCTGTTTCGGTGAGGTTATAGGAAACGGTGTTCTCCCATAACGACTGGGTTCTCTCAAGCTCGAAAACTTCGATGTTCATGACTGATTGTTCTTTCGGTTTTGGGAGAGCCGGAAACCTACACTTCTTTTTATGGCGCTAGACCGTGTACAATTCGATAAATATATGGGCCATTGCCCACAAGATGTATGGACCGACCCCTCCACGGATGTTATCATGAAGCGTTACCCGGCGCACGCATAGTCGAATCCAATAGTCCTTCCTTCACCAAGTAGGAGAAGACGCATGCATTCCGAACCCGCCAGTCCCCCGGTCGTCAATCGCCGCCGCCTCTTTCTCGGAAGCTGCCTCGCCCTTATTGCCACTGCAACCGCATTCGCCGTCGTAGGAGCGATCATGCTCACCCTGAAAGCGGATTTTGTTCTTACAAACGCCCAGGTGGGGTGGATCGGAGGTGCAGCGCTCTGGGGTTTCACCGTTTCGATGGTGGTTTTTGGGCCATTCGTTGACACGATCGGCATGAAGCGGCTGATGTGGCTGGCATTTCTGGCCCACACAATCGGCGTGCTGGTCATGATCTTCGCATCGGGCTTTACGATGCTCGTCGTCGGCGCTCTCATCATCGCCATGGGAAACGGATTGGTCGAAGCGGTATGTAACCCGTTAGTGGCTTCGCTCTATCCGGACGACAAGACGGTCAGGCTCAACAAGTTTCATGTCTGGTTTCCCGGCGGCATTGTTCTGGGCGGTCTGGCAGCGTTTCTGTTGGATCAGATTGGCTTCGGGATCTGGGAGATGAAGCTGGTGTTGATCCTTATCCCGGCCGTCATCTATGCCTTCCTGTTCGCCGGGCAGCGCTTTCCGGAGACCGAGCGCGTGCGCAGCGGATACTCGACAGCAGAGATGTGGAAAGCCTGTCTGCTGAATCCACTTTTCCTGTTGCTGCTCATTACGATGATGGTAACGGCCTCGATGGAGCTGGGTCCGAACCGCTGGGTCCCGGCGGTGCTCGAGGCGGGAGGCATCGCAGGCATTCTGGTCCTCGTCTGGATCAACGGCCTCATGGCAATTTTGCGATATCGCGCGGGTGACGTTGTACGCAGGCTCCAACCGCTGGGCATCCTGCTGGCATCGGCGGTCGTTTCCGGCCTCGGACTCTTATGGCTCTCGTATGCTGAAACGACGCTAATGGCATTCGCTGCGGCCACGATGTTTGCCATTGGCGTGTGTTACTTCTGGCCGACGATGCTGGGCGTTGTCGCAGAGCGCAATGTGGCCGGAGGAGCGCTGGCGCTGGCTCTCATGGGCGGAGCAGGTATGGCCGCTGTGGGCCTAATTACGTCGCCCGTGATGGGTGACATCGCAGACCGGTATGCACACGAGCAACTCGAAGGCTCGCAGACCATCCAGGTCCTGGAAAAAGCCCGTACGACGTTTGTCGTTCTGGCGGAATCGGTAGACGTTGGTCAGGCCGAGGACCTGAGAGCGGCTGCAGACCTGGTCGACAACGTGCTTGGTACCTTTGAACGCACTGGCAGTTTGCCCGAGATAACTACTGCAAATGCTCTTCGAGCGATTATAGGCAGCGGTGCCGCTTCGCCCGTCGCGCGACCAGGCGAACGACCAGCGCTCGCCGTCCACGACGCTGTCGCCCATTAGGATCGGCGAGACATAGTCGGCGCGCCGCCCGCTCAGCAGGGTGGCGAAGATGCCGACCGCGTAGAGCCGCGTTTCCTCCTGCCACAGCCAGAGCTGGTAGACTCTGGCGTGCTGGCCACGGCACTCGACTGCCGAGAACGGGCCCAGATAGTTCAGCGAACGACGCGCCGGCGCTGGGTCGATGGGCGGCAGTGATTTCGCCAATTTCGTCGGTTGGCCTCGGCCCTCGATCGTCAGGCGGTCGGGCGCGGGCTGCGCGATGCGCAGCGTGATCGGCGCGCCGGCGGGGGGATCGAGGGTCACGTCCCATTGCTTTTGGGCGGGGTGGCCGACCGCCTGCAGGCCGGGGTCCGCC
>JACZYK010000077.1 GCA_022571135.1 Bacteroidota bacterium | reverse complement strand
TCATCCATGAGCCCGATCAGATCATCCACCATGACATCGTACGAAAACTCGTCCGAGTGGGGACTTCGGCCATGGTTTCGCTGATCGATGGTCAATACCCGATACTCCCGGCTGAAAACCTTTCCCGCCAGCGCGTGCCAGTTACCGCTCGATCCCAGCAATCCATGTAGAATGATGAGTGGGTGACCTTCGCCGTAAGACCTGTAGAAAAGCTGCATAAAGAAAATGCGCCAGCCGCGTCACACTTCGGACGCGCGGCGCAGTTTCGCCACCGTGAATGTCGGTGAACGAGTTTTGATCGGGTTCGTTCGCCGTGGTCAGGCTTCGTCTTCGGCTTGCTTAGCCGGCTCTTCGGCCTTTCTCTCCTGAGGCCGGCAACACCCCTTGAAGCATCCGCCCGAACGAGTGAAGCACCAGGTGGCCAGTGCAATCAGCATGATCGTGCCAAGCGGACCGCCTCGAAACAGTCCCAAATGGATATTAAAGACTCCGTTCGTCAAAACGACGAAAAGTAATACAAGAGCGCCGAGCAGAAGCAGCTTCGATTTATCCTTGAACATCGGTCATGCTATTTGATTAGGGTGTGGCTACGAAATACAATCAAAAGGGTTGCACGCAGAACCCTCAGACTTCCGACGCGCTAGTGTTTTGTCGGATAAATCCGCGTAACACGGAGAGTGACGATGCGCCCGGCCGGCAAGGCGTGCCGACGCGGCATAGCGGGGCTACGGCAAGGAGACACAACGAGGTCGGACGGGATGCAACGGCGCTCGGATGTACGCGTATTTATGCGAGTAAGCACTAGTAAAGGCCGGCCGAGCAAGCCCTCCTGGCTAAGAATTCTCTCGCTCTGGCGCGGGGAGTCTCAATGCATGGCTGCCAGCTCGGCTGCGCGTAGCTGAAACTCGGAACGCCGCGCTTTGGTCGAAGCCTCCAATTCGTCTCCTGTTAAGGGGAAGAAAGCATCCGGAATTTTGAAATGGGGAAGACGTCGCTCGAGCACGAGACGAATGGAATCAAAATCGTCTTCCCTCATGTCAACGAAAGCCACCGGGCGCTGTCCGAATTCGACGTCGGGTACGGGAACGACGATGGCCGAAGAAACTCCCTCACAATTCAGGATCTCCCGCTCGATCTCTTCGGGTTGAATATTCTCACCGCCCGAGATGAACATCGCATCCTTGCGTCCGATGACCGTGAGTTCACCGCTGTCCAGAACGCCCAGATCGCCCGTTCGATACCATCCCTCATCGTCGATCGCACGGTCAATGCCTTCCGGGCTCAGGTACCCCATGAACAACGGATCGCCCTTTACGATAATCTCCCGGTCGAAGGCAATCCTGATCTTGAAGTTTGGAAGGCTGCGCCCCGCCGGATACGCCTCTCTTTCGTCCGTCCATAGCTGTGATGTAGCCACCTGGGAGGCCGTCTCGGTCGAACCATACGTTGTCCTTATCGGATAGCCCGATCGGATCGCTCGCTTGATCAGGCCTGAGGACACGATCCCGCCTCCGACGAGCACCTCTCGGAGCGTAGCCGGGGCCGGTTCATCCTCGGCCAGAAGTCGACCCAGTTGTGTGGCTACCAGTGATACATGCGAGACTCGTTCCCTTCGAAGGCTCTCGCCGAGGGAAGCTTTCTCATCCCTGAGCACGAGGGTTGCGCCCGATGTAAAGCAGCGGAATACAATCGCCAGACCTCCCACATGATACAGGGGAAGGGCCATCAACCAGGCATCTCCAGGAGCCAGCGCAAGCGCTGAACTCGATCCGAGCGCACTGGAGAAGTGATTCGCCGCCGAGTGCACCGCAGCGCGGGGTGCTCCGCTGCTTCCGGAAGTAAACAATACAGTTGCCCGAATCGAAGGATCGATTAATTCGCTTTGCGCGTCGTTCGTGACTTCATCCGTGTCGTTTCCTGTCACGGCAGTTGGGGCAACGTTCAGGAGCGTCTCGGCTCCGGTAGCCCTGAGTGCGTCCGTGAGCGCCTCTTCAGGAAGTCTGGTACTGAGAAGCAATGTACTGGCCCCGATCCGCATTCCTGCGAACAATATCAGAATCGCGTGGACTTGGTCGATCGGCTGAACGGCCAACCGTGCGCCCCGACCCGCCCCGGAATCCTTCAGCCCGACAACGTAGGCGCGGACAGCCCGGTCGAGTTGCCGGTACGAGAGGTCTCCCTCAGGGCCCTGAATGGCGACTTGGTCGGCCCGCCGCCGGGCGTGATACGCAATCGGACACGGCAACGGTTCTGCAGGCGCCCAGCGCGCGACCAGATCCAGGTACGAATCGATGTCCGATATGCGAAAGCTCATAGTATTCGTGTCAACGCGTTCATATTTACAGCCGGGCGTCCCGGAATCTCGTCGGCCGGAAGAGTAGCCGATTCTGCTCCGCGATGTTCGTCGAGCACGGAGCCACCCAGATACCTTAGCGTATCCAGTCCTGCCGCCCATCCCGATCCGGAGACGGCCGCCGCAAGAGCGACCAGCCCACTCAAACCGATTTCGGACTCAAAAGAGGAACTGAGTACGGGCTCCACGCCGACTGCATTGAAACGGTCGGCCCATCGGCGCGTCTCCACCAGACCGCCTGTCAGCGTGGGTTTCAGAATCGCTGCTGTCGCAAACGAGAAGTCCTCCGCCGTCGGTGGTGATCCTCCTGAAACGGCCAACTCGGAGACGGTCTCGTCCAGTGCAACAGGGATGGACGTTTCATCGTGGAGCTTTTTCAACTGAGCCCAATCCCGTAACGGTTCTTCGATGAAAGCCGTGTCGAAGGGCAATATCGCCTCCGCGAATCGACGAGCGTCGTCGTACTCCCATGCCCGGTTTGCGTCGAGCCGAAGAACCGATTGCGATCCGATAGCATCCCGGACCCGGCGAACCGTCTCCAAATCCTTGTCGATGGTACTCCTTCCGACTTTGAGCTTGAACGTTTTGAAGCCGCAGTTCAGACGAGCACGGGCCATTTTCACAACCTCCTCCTCCGACCCGGATAGAAGGGCGCTGACCGGCACCGACGTGCGCGCTGAAGGAGCCATCCATTCCGCGAGCGAAAGGCCTCTTATCCCCGCCGAAAGAGAGGCCAGTCCCAGCTCGATTCCGAATGCCACGGAGGAGATCCTGTTGCGACGCGCATCGACTTCCCGGGAAAGATCATCATAAGTCTCCGGCACCTCTCGGCCGACCAGGTTCAACGCCTCCGAGAGCACAAGTGCCTGCGCCTCGGAAAGCGTTTCCTTACTGAATCCTGGAAGTGGGGCGATTTCACCCCATCCCGAGAGGTCTCGCTCCGAAACGATTCTGAGCAGCAACCCGTTCCTGAGGCGAGCCTGTGCGCCCTGGAGCGACGGGCGCACGAGCAGAGGAATCGCATAACGGTACAGCTCGACCGACTCGACACGCATTCGACGTACACAACCGGGATCAATCAGAAGGTGGAACCATCGCGCTCTTGGCGCGGGGGTTGTCAATCAGCCGGAATATACCCAGCCTGCCGAGAAACAAATGCTGTAAACAAGAAGCAGCACCGCCGTTTTCCCGAGAACCGGATTCAGGGCGCTCCCGTCGCTGACGGGTGTTTTCGCCAGCTTGAAATAGAGCGGAATCGAAAGAGGCAGAATGGCGGCGGCGATTATTGACCATTTCGAGCCCTCGAAGGCCAGAACGAGGAACAAGGGCACGCCACTCGCCAGCAGGATGCACGCTGCGTAGGCAGCCAATCCAAACCCTCTGCCTAATCGAACGACGATGGTCTTTTTCCCCGCTGCCTCGTCATCGACAAGGTCGCGTATGTTGTTCACCATCAATATCGAAACGGACAGGAGCCCGGGAGCGATTCCGGCAATCCAGACCTCCAGCGGCCAGACGAGAGCCTGCACAAAATAAGTACCCGCAACGGCAATGGGCCCGAAGAATAAGAACACGAAGACGTCCGCGATGCCAAGATATGCGAGTGAATACCGGCCACCCGTGTAGAGTATCCCGAAAAGAATCGATCCGAGGCCGATCAGTACGATCGGCCATCCTCCACGCAGCATCGGGTACGTACCGGCCAGAACAGCCGATGCGAATACGACGAGGGTCGCCCGCTTCATAGCGGCTCCCGTCAGCAGACCCGACTGAACCGCACGCCGGGGCCCCTTGCGTGCAATCGTATCGGCGCCCTTTATAAAATCAGCGTAATCGTTGTAGAAATTGGTGCCGATCTGGATGAGTACCGCGCTAATTAAAACAAGGACCGCGGCGATGGGGTGAAAGAGGCCGTCCCGCCAGGCCATCGCGATACCGATCAGGACCGGCGATACCGACACCCAGAGGGTCTTCGGGCGGGCCGCCAGCATCCAACTGTCAAGGTGTCCGGCCATTCTGGACCCGTTTTTCAACTCACTGAATTATGATTCGAATTCGGGATCGACACTCCCCTCGACTGAAGTCGGAGGCCTTCTCGCGTATTTCAGGGGTAATCGTTCAGGGGCGGTAGGGGAACTTCCGGAAGTCCGGCGGACGCTTTTCGATGAACGCATTTCGCCCCTCCTGACCTTCCTCGGTCATATAGAACAGGAGCGTGGCGTTTCCCGCAAGTTCCTGGAGACCCGCCTGACCGTCGCAGTCCGCATTCAATCCAGCCTTGAGACAGCGGATGGCGAGCGCGGAATTGGCCAGAATTTCCCTGCACCACTTGACCGTCTCTTCCTCCAGCTTTTCCAGTGGAACGACGGTATTGACGAGTCCCATGGCGAGGGCCTGCTGTGCGTCGTAGGGACGGCACAGGAACCAGATTTCACGCGCCTTTTTCTGTCCTACGATCCTGGCGAGATAACTCGATCCATAGCCTCCGTCGAAGGATCCGACCCTTGGACCCGTCTGCATGAACCGAGCGTTGTCGGCCGCGATCGTCAGATCGCATATCACCTGCAGGACGTTTCCCCCTCCTGCCGCCCATCCGGCCACCATGGCAATGACCGGTTTGGGGCACGTTCGGATTTCGCGCTGAAAATCGAGGATATTGAGGCGCATGATACCCGTACCCTCCTCGGTGTAGCCCGCCTCCCCGCGAATTCTCTGGTCGCCCCCCGAGCAGAACGCTTCGGAACCCTCCCCTGTCAGGATGATCACGCCGATAAGCTGGTCATCTCTCGCTTCCTGGAGCGCGTGCCGCATCTCGGTCACGGTGAGGGGCCGGAACGCATTTCTTACATCCGGACGATTGATCGTGATCTTTGCTATACCATCGGCCTTGTGGTATTTGATATCGGTGTATTCCCCGGCCGACTGCCAAACGATCGAAGACATATCAGTTGGATCTGGAAGGTTATTTCAGCGTGGATTTCAGGGCCTGAAGATACGCTTTTACGCAGTCCAGATGGACGTTATGCCCGGCCCCTGGAATGATAATTCTCTCAATCCTGTCGGTGCGTGACGTCATGTCGGCCGCAATCTGGACGAACTGGTCGTCTTCCGAGCCAACGACTGCCGTCGTACTGACCTTGATCGACTCCAGCGCTTCCCAATAAGAGGGCTGACTCCCGGTACCCAGACCCTCGAGCGCGCGCGCAATCTCCTCGGGTCTGTTCCGGCTGCGATTGCGAATGATCCGTTCGCGACGCTCCGGAGCCGCAGCGAACGTGGAGAAAAGCGGCAGGCTGTACCACTTCTCCAGAAACGCGCTGAAATCAAGAAGGATTTCCCGGGATCGATCTCTGTCCAGATTAATCCGTTCGGACCGCTCTTTAGCCGTTTTAAGACCGGGCGATGCCGACTCCAGTATCAGATGAGTCACCCGATCCGGATGGGTGCATGCCAGCGCCAGAGCCAGGCGGCCTCCCATCGAGTAGCCGACGACGTTTACCGCGCGCAGGCGAAAGGCATCAAGCGATTCGATGATGAGGTCGACGGTTCGGGCGAACGAATAGTCCGACTTCTTCAGGCCAATCGAATCGCCGTGTCCCGGCAGGTCAACTCCCAGGCAGAATCCACCCAGGCCCGCAGCGATCTCCGACCAGTCGCGAGCAGAACCCATGAAGCCGTGGATAAACAGCGTTGCCGTCGAACGGTCGTACTGGTTTTCGAAGACGGTGACGGCGAGTGTCGAGCGGTTCATTCTGTGCCTTTGATAGGAAGACTCAGTCGGCAGCGGGCTTTCTTTTGAACCAGCGCAGGTCCTTCTCGACGTTGACGTGCAGTTCCGATCCGGCGCCACTCGGAACAACCGAGTCGAAACCGATGCGGTCGTCGCGCTGCCAGTCTGCCAGCCATGATTCAGGAAGCAGAATTCTTATGATCGATCCGTCCATGGAGACCCGTATGTCGCCGATCCTCGATTCCGTAGCCAGTTCAAAGCGCAGTCCTTCGTCCCGGCTCAGCGCAACCGAGACGCTTACCACATCCGTGGATTGAAGCGCCAGAACATCCTCCTCGCTGAGACGGAGAGATATCCGGTTATCCGTCAGTCGAACTTTCACGGCCCGTATCTATCGAGTCCGGACTATGCGTCCAGGACTTTGTTAAATTCTGCCTGCAGTTTCAGATGCAGGTCGTGATTCGACTTGCGATCCGTACGTATCTCTATCAGCGACGCTCGCTCCTTCCCGAGAGCTGCGTCGTAGGCCCGGTCGAAATCCCCGTGATTATCCGGATTCGCGTAGTGGAGGCCGAACATCTGTGCCGCATTTTCGAACGTGTACCCGTGCGGTGTGCCGAAATACCGCTCGAAGACGTCTGCGGGCGTAGTGATAGGAAGGTACGAGAAGATGCCTCCGCCGTCGTTGTTGATGACCACGACGATCAGGTTCTCCTTGTCGGCGAGCGCAAGGGAATTCAGGTCGTGGAGCAGCGCGAGATCACCCAGAAATACGGTGGTTCGTGCACGGGCTCCGGCCGAATATCCGGCTGCTGTCGCCAGAGTTCCGTCGATTCCACTCGCTCCCCGGTTCGACACCAGGCGAACGAAGGCGCCGTCGATCGAGGCGAACGTATCCGCGTGTCGAACTGGCATGCTGCTTCCCAGAACGAGAACGCTCGCCTCCGGGATCGCCAGGGAAAGTCGATAAGCTACCCCTTGCTCGCTCAGATCCGAATCGGACCCGGTGCCGAATCGATCGTCCATCCAGGCGCCTGCCAGAGCGTCGGCCCGGGTCCACGTGTCCATCCACGCCGGCTCCAGATCAAATTTGAAGTCTGTGCCCGAAAATAGGCCGTCAATACCGCTTGCCGTCAGGTCAATACGATGGGTTACACGATGATCCGGATCGACCCTGTCTGGACCGGTGGCAATCAGTATATAGGGGTCGGGGCAGGCATCCGATACGAGCGCCGCCAGACGTTTTGACGTCGGGCTCCTCCCGATCTGCAGTATGGCATCGGGGCGCACGGATTTCCGAAAGCTGTCCGATCCCAGGAGTAGATCATAGTACGCCACTATGCTCCCGGCCGTCCGACCCAACCTTCTTTGAGACGTGATGTCCGCAAGGATGGGAACGCTGTTCTCGTTCGCCCATGCCACGACGCTCCGGCTCAGATCCTCGTGCGGTAAGCGGCCCAGAATACAGAGAGGCCTTGTCGCTTTCGAAAGGCTTCTGGAGAGGCGCCCTCTGTCGATCGCCGGCAGTTCGCTTTCCTGATCCGAATACCGCGTGAAAGGCGCCTTCGATAACTTCCACAATTCAAGGGCCGAAGACGTCTGCGGCGCGTGGGATTGCGATTCCGGCGCAAGCGGATCTCTGAACATGCAGTTGAGATGTACGGGACCGCCGCGTCCGGTTTTCGAACGGTGGACGGCCTGGTCGATCGTGGTGAGAACGAAACACGGATCTATGTCGTCCGACGGCGTGGGCATATCGAAAAACCAGCGGACATATCCTCCGAAGAGTCCGGGTTGATCGATCGTTTGATTGGCACCGGTGCCACGCAGTTCGGGTGGACGATCGGCCGTAAGCAGAATGATCGGAACGCCGTCCAGGGCGGCTTCGACGACGGCAGGCATACCGTTGGCGAGAGCGGTTCCGGACGTCGTTACCCAGACGCCCGGATTTCGGGTAGCTCTTGCGTAGCCGAGCGCCGCGAATGCCGTTCCGCGTTCGTCAAAATGGACTTTGGAATGCGTCCTCGGATTGCGAGCCACTGCGGCGACGAGGGGCGACGAGCGGGATCCCGGCGCAATGAAGAATGCGTCCGAACCCGATCGTACGAGTTCCTCGACGATCAAATCGGCCCAAAAACTGTTCCTATTTGGCGACTCGGATATCAAGTCCCAGTACGTTGATGAAATCCTCGATCTTCTGTTCGATTTCGCGCCACTCCTCCGCGGGCTTAGAACCCTCCACAATTCCGGCGCCGGAGAAAAGAGACAGCCTCTTTCCAGATACCACTCCGCATCTCAGAGCAACGGCGAATTCGGCGGCATCGCGACCGATCCATCCGATTGGTCCCGCATACCATCCGCGATCGAAGCGTTCGAGGTTGCGAATGACCTCCATGGCGTCGCGTGTCGGATGGCCGCCCACGGCAGGTGTCGGATGCAGGCGATGAACGAGTTCAAGGTCGGAGACGGCCTCGGCCAGAATCCCGGATATGCGGGAAATGAGATGGCGTCCACGGGCCAGTCGCATCTCGGAGGCCTCATAGTCTACAGAAACCGAAACACAGAATGGTTCCAGCACATCACGAATGTAGTCGCGGACGTACGCGTGTTCGCGGAGTTCCTTCTCGCTCTCCAGCAGCGAAGCGCGATATTCCTCGTCCATGTCCACCGTATCCCCGCGGGGCCTCGTTCCGGCCACCGCCTCGCTTTCGATCTGTAGTCCGTTTCGAAAGAAAAGTCGCTCCGGGGTGGCTCCGATGAATGCCTCTCCGGTGGTCGATTCGAAGTGAAAATGGAAACAGTTGGGCGTCGCCCGGGCGAGCAGCTTGAGTAATAGTAGTGCGTCCGGGGCCTTCTGGAAATCGAAATCCACGCGTCGAGCCAGAACGACTTTTTCGAGGCGCTCCTTCGAGAACGTGTCCAGAGCCCAACGAACCCTGTCTTTCCAGATCGACTCTTCCGGATGATCTGCCCGTGAGATCGGCAGAGGAAGGACTTCATCAAGATCCCTTTCGGGAAGTTGAACATCTTTTATCTCCGCCTGGATCTCATCGAGCAAACCATAATCTTCGGGAAATACGAGATTGCAATAGACCTGCGCCTGCGGACCAAGAACGTGCAACTCGAAACGGGGCAATACGAAGCGGTAGCCTCCGAAACCCGTCCAGACGGCATCAGAATCCCGATGTGGATCAAACCGCATGCCTCCGAAAAAGCGCATTTCGTCTCCGGGCCGCGAAAGCACGTCGGCCAGTCGATCGGCAACCTGCCCGAAAGAGATGACGCCGTCACCCGAAACCACGGCCGCAGCCCCGAAAGCTGCTCGAACCTTGTTGTGATGCCGACTGCGCCATATGACGCGATCCGGACCTCCATTCGCACGAAGCCATGCGTACGGGTCTGTCTGGCCCACGGGGACTCCGATGCGAACGAGCAGCGGCAATGAATCCGCGCGTAAATACGCGACGCGAACGGCCTCACTCAGCGCTTCTGCCCATCGACTGCCAACGGCATGCAGGACTTCCGTATCTATTCCTCTTT
>JACZYK010000076.1 GCA_022571135.1 Bacteroidota bacterium | reverse complement strand
GAGTATTTTGTTTGCGCGCCACGACGGCCGCTCTTCGGCGGCGTCCATGCGGCGATAGCGTCGTTGCCGAACCAAACTGTGAGATCTCCGCGCTTCACCAAGGCGCGGTCGTACTCGGCCCAGTTCCGCACACGGTACTTCGTCTTGTACTTCGGGTGGATCCTCGACCGTTTCGAACTCATCCGGTGATGCAAACGCCGCGGGATTAGGGAATGGTGTGGCCAATCGACGATATTTTTCTTCATCCGTACCCGGTCGTGCGGTGTCATCTGTGCCTCCTCCGAAAAGCCACCACCGCGGATTAACGACCGGGGGAGAATAGCCATCCGCGATATACTCGTCTGCAAGACTTGGATGGAAAAGCCGAGGTGAACCTGAGGCGGGATCCACCCATTCGGCTCCGAGAAAACTAAATGAACCGTAGGTGTTGATCGTCTCCTCCGTGCCGCCGGCGTTGAATGCGTACATCGTCTGCAGGCTGTCGATGAAACCATACCCGCCCTTGTTGAAGAAATTTCCGCCTGCGTCGTTGGTCGTATTGATGTTTCTCACCACGCTGTCGTGATACATCCCGACGTATACGCTGTCCCACGCTTGATCCGAAATATTATAGATGTCAAAGTTCAGGATGACGAAGTACTCTGTGAACGGAAAATTCCAGGCGTAGCTCTGCATCTCGACGAATGCACCGAGTTTGCCGGCGGGGTCGGGCATCGTGATCGCTGTACCCGGAAGGACGGCGGAGGTGTCTTCGAAGGCCGTCAGAAAATCCTGATGGCTTACGGCGAGAGACGAAAACATACTGGACGTAAGCAAGGTCGATCGTTCGACGAAACCACGGGACGGGGCGAATTCGTAGCCGGTCAGGCCGGGAGAATATCCGCCTGAGGTAGTGACGGCGCCCGTTCGCACCGTAATAATACCATCGCTTCGGAAAGCGCCAATCCATAGACCGGACTCGAACAGATGCTCTATTCCGGAATCAAGAGGATACTCGAACGAGGGCGGGCCCGTGGGATTGTTTCTAACATTCGACTTTCCCAAGAATCCTGCATTTGTGACGGTCACACCTACATTTCCGATGTCTACAACGACCTCCTCGAACGACTGTGCATGCGACGGGCCGGCGAGGAAAACAAGTCCAATCGCGAGAGCAGCAAATGGGCTAAGAAGTCTCATCCGCAGGCGGTGAGTCGGTGGGGGATCAACATTTTGAGGAGTAGGGGATGTGCTCTATCCAAAATCGCAAAATATCGTTACGGGATCAAGTTGTAAAGCCGAATCCGCTTCTTTCGTCCGCTTAAGTTAAGTTATACTTTTCGAGAACAGAATTGAGCTGTGATACGACCGTAGTTTTGCCGTCTGATGGTCGGCGAACTATCACCGGCAAACTTCGCGCGCGCGGTGACGAACTATTCAGGCATTTGGCCGGTAATGCTTCCAATCTGATGCTCTCAGAATCGTTGCTGCTCTTGAAGAGGAGAAGGGAAGGCGATGAGGAGTGGACCGAGAGCCGGAAAGATCGAGAAATACCATGATAGCGAGGAAGGAGAAATATCGGTACATAGTCCGTCGACAGCGTTAGTTTGCGCGGCAGGTAGCAGAAGGCACCGAATTCGGGTTTACTCATCCGGCCGGGGCGTCTCCGAAATGAATCTCAGGACAGTCGAAATGCCGCGACCGCGCGTTAAGATTTGTTGCATCGAATCGGCCGAGGAAGCTCATCTGGCCGTACGCCATGGAGCGGACGCTCTAGGCCTCGTATCATCGATGCCGAGTGGTCCGGGAGTCATACCGGACTCCGTGATCGGCGATATAGCCGCAACCGTTCCGCAAGGGATCGAGACTTTTCTGCTTACGAGCCGCACCAGGCCCGGTGCCATCGCAGAGCAGTTCGACTACTGCGGGACGACGACCATTCAGATTGTAGACTGGATAGGTGCGACGAGGCTTGACGAGCTCCGAAAGCTCCGCCCGCAGGCGCGCCTCGTTCAGGTCATCCACGTGAGTGGTCGCGATTGCGTGGACCGGGCGATAAGGGTGAACGATTCAGTCGATGCAATTCTACTGGATTCAGGGCGGCCGGACGTCAGGGAACTGGGAGGCACCGGTCGCACCCATGACTGGTCAGTAAGCCGAGAGATTGTCGAGTCCGTGGAGGTCCCCGTATATCTCGCGGGAGGACTGGACTCGTCGAATGTCGTCGAGGGCGTCGAGTCCGTCAGGCCCTACGGCATCGATCTGTGCACGGGTGTCCGCACGAACGGGACATTGGATGATTCCAAGCTGGCGGAATTATTCCGGATGCTGGACACGTATGGAGTCGCAGAACCACAAGCGTCGTGAAGGACGCTTTCAAAGAGCATATCGCATGGACCAGCGACGATCCCATCGGATGGAGCGTCGATCGCGCCGACGGACCGTTCATCTATCTCACCGACGGACGACGCATCATCGATTTCATATCCGGGATAGCCGTCTCATCCATCGGCCACCGGCATCCACGCGTCATAAAGGCGATCGAGGAGCAGATCTCGAAGCACCTCCACGTGATGGTTTACGGAGAATTCGTCCAGGCGCCGCAGGTCAGATTCGCCGAGCGACTCGCCTCCGTACTACCGGAGCGCCTGCAGGTGACGTACTTCACCATGACGGGGACCGAGGCAAACGAGGGTGCGCTCAAGATGGCCAAGAAATACACGGGCCGGACGCGGATGATCGCCTTCGATCGATCGTATCACGGAGATACCCACGGTTCGCTTTCCGTCACGGGCCGCGAGGAGTACCGCCGACCATTCGAGCCGCTCTTGCCTGACGTTACTCTGCTGCCTTTCGACGATGTCGCTGCTCTCGACGCCATCGACGACGCGACGGCTTGCGTGATTACGGAGCCTATCCAGGGTGAGGCGGGCATTCGGGTTCCCTCGAAAAAGTGGTTGAAAGCGCTCAGAGTCCGCTGCGACGAAACGGGCGCGCTGCTGATTTTCGATGAGATCCAGACCGGATTCGGGAGAACGGGAGCGCTGTTCGCATTCCAGCGTTTCGGAGTTACGCCGGATATTCTGACACTCGCAAAAGCCATGGGCGGAGGAATGCCACTCGGTGCTTTTGTAAGCAGAAAGGACGTGTTCAGCGTCCTGAGAGAGGATCCGCCGTTGAGCCACGTAACGACCTTCGGTGGCCACCCCGTTTCGTGTGCCGCGGCACTGGCGGCTCTGGATGTGCTCGTGGAAGAGAAGTTGGCCGCACGGGCCCTGGTCGTAGAAGCCCGCATTAGAACCGCGTTGAGTTTTTCCGATGTAACTGAGATCCGCGGAATGGGGTGCATGCTCGGGTTGGAGCTGAGCGATGCCGCGTGTGCCAAACGCGTCGTACGCCGGTGTATGGAAAATGGCGTACTTCTGGGATGGACGCTGCATTCAGATCGGCTGATTCGGCTGGCGCCCCCACTGAACATACCCTTCGATACGCTTGATGCTGCGCTTCACATCATCGCAGTGGCCCTGAAGGCCGGCTGAAGCTCGTCTCAGTAGAGCTCATACTTCGCCAGTCGGCCATCCAGGGAGCCGCTGACCAGTGGCTTTTTCCAGGTTGTGCGCAAGCCGATGTGTTTGAGCATCTCCCGCTTTCCGGCATAAATGTACGCCTGCGATCCACGACACTTCTGCTTGAGAAAGTCGCCCAGATGCCGGTAGAAGCCCTCGATCTGATCGCGACGGCCAATCCGCAGGCCGTAGGGTGGATTCGTTATGATGACGGCATCTGTTAACCCCTCAAGTCGGAAGACATCCTTCCTTGCGAACGGCACAGATTTACCGGAGGGCAGCATGGCCAGGTTTGCAGCGGCGGCCTTGATGGCGTTTGCCTCTATGTCGGACCCGGAAATCGAACCGGATTCGGGGACTTGTCTGATCCCGGAATTCATGTGTTTCCGAAGGCGACTCCACAGGTCCGGGTCGAAATCGGGAAGTCGCTCGAATCCGAAGGACGAACGGAGGTAGGCGGCAGGAATCCGGCAGACGTGCATCAAAGCTTCTGCCAGAATGGTCCCCGAGCCGCACATTGGATCATAGAGCTCTCGCTCGCCCTCCCACCCTGACATCCGGACGATGGCGGCGGCTACGGTCTCCTGCATCGGTGCTTCCACAGACGCCGTTCGGTAGCCCCGACGATGCAACGACCCGCCCGCGGCATCCAGGCTGATCGTGGCGCGGTTGTTCTGGAGATGAAGGTGAAACAGGACGTCCGGCTCGTGTCGGTCGACGCTCGGGCGGCGGCCCGTCTGCTCCCGGAAGAAGTCGACAATCGCGTCCTTGAGCTTCAGCGCGGCATACTTGGAGTGACGGATTATGCTCTGAGTGACGGTTGAAGTGATCGCAAACGTGTCATCCGGGTTCAGAAAAACACTCCAGTCGATATCGGATGCGGTCTTGTACAGGTAGCGGTCGCTGTGGCACTCGAATCGGATCAGCGGCACCAACACGCGGCTGCAGAGTCTCGTACCGTACGTAATGGCGTAGAGCGCCTCCGCATCGGCTTCGAATCGAATTCCGCGATAGAGCGGTGTTACCTTTCGGGCGCCGAGTTCAGCGAGTTCTCCGGCGCCCAGTTCCTCAATCGGATGGGCGATCTGAGCGAAGTACTCACCCGTTTCCTGGTACCGAAAGGGCTTTTTCACTTTCGTTCAGCGCTTCAGAATCGGCCGCAAGACGGCCGGGTCTCCGTCGTTGGGGGCGGGTTCGAGCCCCAGAATTCTAGCCACGAGCTCGTAGATATGAATATTTTCAAACGGTTCGATTTCGTAACCCGACTTGAAGGCGGGTCCGTGAGCGACGAACAATGCCCGCATGGAGAGTTCGAAATTATCGAAGCCGTGGGTTGCGCCAGTTACACGGGATCGGTACCGCTCCATGCGCTCCCGCTCCCTGAACATTGTCCAGCCGTCATCCAGGATAACTATGACCTCCGGAATTCGGTAATGCGCCCTGAAGTGATAACGCTCCGGCATCTCTTCCCTGGCAAATACCCTGAAGTTGGGATGCGCGCCTCGAAGCGCCACCAGAACGGCTTCTTTCTTGCCTTCGAGCGGTGTCAACATGGTGACGGGACCCGTGTGAATAATGTTGACGTCGTCGAGGCTGATATAATCATCCAGCGCGATGACCCGCTCCGCCGAAAGCTGGGACATTCCGTGATCCGAGACGATGATGAGATTCACCTCGTCCTCGATGCTTCGAGCCCGCAGCCCGTCGAGCAGGCGGCCGATGTATGCGTCGATCTGAAGCACGGCCTCGGACGTTTCCTGCGCGAAAGGTCCGGCCTCATGTCCTACATGATCCACCTCGCCGAAGTACAGGTTGATGAGCGTCGGTCTCTCGCCATCGGGCAGGTCCAGCCATCTCAGGACTTCGTCGATCCGGTCTTTCCCCGGAACGCTCGCGTCAAATCTCTTCCAGTAGGTGGGCTGAATTCCTTTTACCGGAGCCTCCGTGCCGACCCAGAAGAAAGCCCCCGCGGTTTGTCCCTGAAGCTCGGCCGTAACCCAGATGGGCTCGCCTCCCCACCAGATAGGATCCTCGACGGCCTCGCGATTGCCGATCCTGAATGATTTGCCGGTCTGTGGATCGAACATCGTATTCGAGACGATCCCGTTGTTTTCGGGGTACAGACCTGTGGCCAGGCTATAGTGATTGGGAAAAGTGAGGGATGGGAAAACCGGGATCATTCCACCTGGCGCATGGACCCCCTCGGCCGCAAGCCTCGAAATATTCGGCGGTTTGATCCGATCCAGATACTCGCTTCCGAAACCGTCGATCGAGATCATGATGACGGTCGTATCGAGCCCATCATCCTCGCCCGGGTCGGAACCGAATCCACAGGCGGTAAGCAAACCGATCAGAAGTAGCGCGGCAGTTGCCCGAAGCGCCAGGGCGCCACTCAAAGATATCTGAAGATGCATGCGGGTATTGGGTGCGTTGGTCGGGCGACCCAATATAGCAGAGGTCAGGATGGGCAGTCCGTCAGGTTACCACCATCATGCGCGAGATTCGACTATTTCCCGAAAAAGTAATAGAGCAGCAGTCCGCCGACGGGGAAGAACACGATAAGTAGCGACCAGAGGGCCTTGTTTCCGAAAGATCGATCGCTGCCGGCAACTTCGAGGATCGCCAGGACGTCTAGGATGATGATAACGGTGCCACAGATTCCGCTTCCCCACCCGAAGTTGATTCGTTCTATTAGATTGGGGCCGGCGCAACCTGACAGGACGCCGCCGAAAACAAGGGTCAGCGCGGCAAAAATGGCAGTATTTATCCGTTGCATGATCTGACGGGTACAGTTATGGGGACGATATTACGCTCGTATACGAAAAATTGCGAAAAGGTTTAACGGTGCGGGTCACCCGGGTTCGGAACTGGGTAAATATCATCTCGTAGCAACGGCGCCCCGCAATCGCCAGACCCCGCTGTCCGGTCAGCCAATGAAGATTGGAAACATAGAACTCGGTTACCGTCCCATCTTTCTCGCTCCGATGGAAGATGTAAGCGATCCGCCATTTCGGATCCTCTGCAAGAGGTACGGGGCGGACATGCTCTATACCGAATTCATCTCGTCCGGTGGATTGATCTACGGAGAGGAAGGATCAATCAAGAAGCTAGATATCAGCGACGAAGAGCGGCCCGTCGCCATACAGATTTTCGGGGGCGACGTCGACCAGGTTCGTGAGGCAACCCGGATCGTCGACCGGGTCAATCCGGATATCATCGACATCAACTTCGGCTGTCCGGTCAAGAAGGTTGTCTGCAAGGACGGTGGGGCGGGTATCTTGCGCGACCTCCCGAAAATGAGGAATATAACCGAGGCTGTGATCGAATCGGCGAACCGTCCGGTTACGGTAAAGACGCGCCTGGGATGGGACGACAACAGCATCCGGGTTCTCGAGGTCGCAAAAATGCTTGAAGACACCGGTATCGCGGCGCTGGCGGTTCACGCCCGTACCCGGTCCCAGATGTATCGGGGCGATGCGCGATGGGACTGGCTCAAACGAATCAAAGAGGACTCTGGAATTCAGATCCCGCTGATCGGAAACGGAGATGCAATGACGCCCGAGTCCATCTCCAGTATGTTCGATGAGACCGGAGTGGACGCGGTTATGGTGGGGCGGGGCGCGATCGGAAACCCGTGGATTTTCAGGGCGGCCAAGTACTACCAGGAGACGGGAATCGTGCCGGATCCGCCCTCCTGGGAGGAGCGCACGGCCGTTGTGGCCGAGCACCTGACCCTGAAATGCGACTGGCTGGGCGAGCGCAAGGGCGTACTGGAGATGCGCAGGATGTATGGCCAATATTTCAAGGGATTTCGCAACGCCAGCCGCCTCCGCATGCGGATCATGGAAGAGACCACCAGAGAAGGCGTGCTGGAGGTACTTCTGAACTTCAGGGAGGACGAGCCCGACATCGCCGTACCGCTTCCAGGGGTTCGCAGCGCATCATCCCGTCCCGGCAGGCCACCGGCCATCCTGGACTGACCGCCGCCCACCCGACGCAGAACACCGCCCGTCCCGCGCTGACCGATTCAATCGAGACCTCTTTCGGCCAGCCACGCTGCGCCACGGCCTTTGATGTTCTCGTCCCAGTACTGCATCCACCTGGAAATTTCAGAGGTCAGTCGATCCCAGTCGATGGGCATCGGTCTGATTTCTGTGGTGACCATCCAATCCGGAAGCAACTCGCGCGGTATATCTCTACGCGCCGGAATCCGGAAAAACCGGTTGGCCTGGTCGACGAGAGCGCTGTCGGAGGAGACAAATTCGTAGAACGATCTACCCGCTGCCGGATTCGGGCCGTTCTTGATGAGCGCGATGCCGTCTTTGAGTACGGGTGTTCCTGATTCAGGAATGATGAATCCAAAGGGATATCCGTAAGTCTCCGTCTGCATATAGGTGTCCGGCATGTTCCAGAACGTAATGTCTCCCTCTTCCCGTGCGATTTTGAGATAGAGCTGTGTCGGGTCGGCCGAGTACGTCTTTGTGTTTCTGTCGAGCCTTGCCAGCCAGGCATATCCGTCCTCTTCCGAGGATTGACGCATGATCAGCGCCCCCCAGATCGTTCTCATCGTCGAAGACGCAAGCGGATAGCGGATGATTACCCGGTCTTCCCACTCGGGCGCGAGCAGGTCATCCCAATCCGTCGGACGCTCGCCTTCCGCCACCGTTCGCGTATTGAAGAGTATGACTTCGGGCGTCAGAAACGTGGCGTACCAGTAGTGATCCGGATCGCGCGAAGAGGAGTCCGCGGCAGATGACCAGGACGGTTCGTAGGCGTCGAGCAGGCCTTCGGAGGCTGCTCTGGAAAAAGTCGGGCCAGCACCTCCCCACCAGACGGACGCCTGAGGATTCTGTTTTTCCGTACTGATCCGGTCGTACGCATTCTGACCGCCCATGTCGATCCAGCGCACATCGATGTCCGGGTACCGGGCTTCAAACGCAATCTCGGCGGCTCTCAGCATTTCCTTGCCGTGCGGCGAGTACACGATGAGAGATTTCCTGTCGTCGCTTTTGCAGCCTGCGATCAGAATGAGCACCAATATCGAAAGGGTTCTGCGTCCGGGCGGGAGTATATACATCATCTCAGGATATACGAACCTTATCCATATCCTTAACGCATTAAGCAACACATCTCTGCAGGAAATCAACCATATAATATGGAAATACAATTTCGGTGTGTACACAAAAAATAAATATATTTCCTCTCATTATCATATCCTTTATTACCAAAAACCGGGAGGCAAGAGGACGTTCAATCAGTTTACACGGTTTGGAATGGAAGAATCAGACAACGGCAGATCAAAAAATTATGCCGACAGGGAGGATGTATGGGTGATAAACAAAGAGTACAAAAAGGGTCAGACAAAAAACAAAAACCAGCTGCCGTCGGAGCTGCTGCAAAAACTTATTTTGTACAGCAGCCATCAGGGAGATAGCGTCTGTGACTTCTTTCTCGGTGGTTTCGGGAGCGCCAGAACAGCTTTAGCGTTAGGCAGGAGAGCGATAGGATTTGAAAAGAGCAAGATCGCTTTTGATCATAATATCGCCGAAATGGAAAATATTAAATTCGGCGGACAGCTGAATACCCTTTCGGAACCTGATAACAACACGCCCTCGAACAGCGGTAAAAGGTGGAAAGACGAAGATATTGAGCGGCTTCTTAGAAAATACGACGGGCTTATCGGGAAACAGAGCTCGAAGGGAGAAGCTATTCAGAAATTATCAGAAGAGTTCGGCAGGGGTAGGTTCGGTGTGCTTAACCTGCTGAAAAAGCACGGGCGCTGAGATCGCCAACAGGTAGTATTTAATCCACAGTTCCCGATATGGTGATCTGAAAGATTCCGTTGGGGCTGAGTACGAGAATTGACACCGTGCCCGGGATAGGCGGTACCGGCGGGTCTTCAGCAGGTTCGTTGTCGCTCAGCGTGAAGCTGAATAGTGTGGTTTTCGGTCCTCTGTCCTGCGTATCCGGCATAGTGACATTGACATCGCCGCTCACGGCTCCGACAGTTGTGCTGACGGTTATAGTCGAACCGCCCTCTATCGGTCCGTCATTTTCTACATCACTGACCTTGAAATTAAATGTTGCATTTCCACCATCTGCTATAACAAAGTTTGAATCGGAGGCAAAGTCTATCATTTGAACTTGAGTCTGACCCGAAAAGAGCACAATTGATGACGCGGATATTATAGCGCCGTTCTCGTCTATCGTTTCTCCCGTAACCGTTACGAAGCCGCTGTCCGCGCCTGTCGGAAGGGGGTTCGCGGAAATAAGCGTAACGGAAGCCTGTCCGTTCTCGTCGG
>JACZYK010000075.1 GCA_022571135.1 Bacteroidota bacterium | reverse complement strand
GGCATATACATTCGCCGCATGTCCGGGTGACCGGTGAATCGGATACCAAACATGTCGTAACACTCCCGCTCGTTCCAGTTTGCCGCCCGGTAGACTTCCGAGATACTGTCCAGGGTCATCGACTCTTCGTCCACGCGGGTTTTCAAGCGAATGCGCTTTTGCTTTTCAAGAGAAACTAGATTGTAGAAAACCTCGTAGCGGTCGTCCTCCGTAAACCGATCGATGCCTCCGATATCTATCAGGTAGTCAAATCCGCGATTCTCCTTGAGGAATCGACAGACGTCCACGATGGCATCGCTCTCGACCAGGATGGTAAACTCGCCGGCGAACTGTGTCACCTCCAGAACCCGATCGCCGAAGGCCTCTTTGAGTGCAGCCACTTCGTCCGGTACATGAGTGGTCTGTTTGATATGCGGATTGAGTCTTTCGGCCAATTCGTTCGGCGCACCGACCGGAGTGAAATGGAAGGAGAGCGTTGTCGGTGCAGACTGAGATTTTTCAGAGGCCATGGGGGCGGATGATTAGTGCTTGGTCGGATTCATTGGAGTAAGCATTAGTCCTGTTGATGGATCGCTGTTGGAGAGGCGATCCGTTCTCCATCGGCCGTGATGATCTTCGGTCTGGCGGGTACGATTTCGGCTCTATCGGGGCCGCCCGCAGCATCCTGGGAGATCGAGTATTCGTTTCGAATTTTCTCCTGGAGATCCATGAGAGCATGAAGTAGCGCCTCGGGTCGGGGCGGACATCCGGGGATATACACATCGACGGGGAGAAAATTGTCACATCCCTGTACGACGCCGTAGCACCGATGCATGCCCCCGGTCGAAGCGCACGCGCCCATGGCAATACACCATTTGGGGTCCGACATCTGATCCCAGATGCGGCGGATCGTGTGGGACATCTTGTAGGTGACCCAGCCGGCTACGATCATAAGGTCAGCCTGCCTGGGCGAGAATCGCATGACCTCGCTGCCAAACCGGGCTGCGTCGTACTTGGGTGACGCAAAGGCCATCATCTCGATGGCGCAGCAGGCCAATCCCATGGGCATCGGCATCAGGGAATTGGATCGGGCCCAGTTGGTTATCGCATCAATGCTCGTGGTCAGATATCCCTGATCGAAGTCTCTTTCGTTTCCCATCTCGCTTTTATCGGGGTGTTGTCATTCGAAGAAATACGGCTTTCGAGGGCGAAAAGCTCAATCGAATTCGAGTCCACCTTTCTTTATGTCGTAAACAAGGCCGATCGCCAGAATCGCGATAAAGACGACGACGACGCCGAGGACGCCCATTCCTACGCCTGCATCCAGAAATGTTTTGTAACTGGCCGCCCAGGGGAAAAGGAAGACGATTTCCACGTCGAATATGATGAAGATCATCGCCACCAGGTAGAACTTGACCGAGTAGCGCTCACGCGCGCTACCGATGGGGTCCATACCGCTCTCGTAAGGCATGTGTTTGATACGATTGGGCCGGTGGGGTCCGAGGAGCGCAGCTCCCTTCAGAAAGGCAAATCCAATCACGATGGCGATCGCCATCTGGATGAAGAATGGGATGAATTCTGTTGTCATTGTCCGAGTCGTCCACAAACCGGATAAAAATGGGCCTAAGACTCCTTATTTAGCGGTCATTATCGCCTTTTCTGCATCGATTTGAAGCTACCGATTCACTGCAAAGCAGTCACGCACAAAGGGTTGAAGATTGGTCAAATAACGCGTGTAAAAATGAGCGGGCCGCCGCGCTGTTTGCGCGGCGGCCCCATCCTGCTTTACTCTGTTACGGAATCGTTACCTGACGCTGTAGGTCACTCGAGCGATTCCCATGCGGCCGAGCTGCGGCGCACCGATGAACTCGCGGTGAAGGTTGTCCGTGACGTTCGATATGCCCAGATCGATGCGCAGTCCGGCTGCGTACTCGTCCAGGTCATATCCGACGCCCACGTCCAGGAGGAAGTAGCTTTCGAGCAAACCCTGATAGGGCCCCGAAAGAATCGGGAATTCGTCCGAGTACCTTCCCGCAGCGTTGAAAGAGAAACCGGAGTTCAACTTATAGTCGAAACCGAAGCGGCCCTTGAAGCCCGGGGCGTTGAGCGCCAGCGCCAGCCCGGTGCCGGGCTCGTCCAACTCATCCTCATCGAATTTGGTGTCGGACACGTAGGAGACGTTCCCGAACAGGGACAGCTGATCGGACGCCAGGTACTGGAACGATGCATCGACTCCGATGAAGTCGACCTTTCCGAAGTTGCGATACGCCAGCATGAGCTCCGGCGTACGCCCGACCCCCGGGTCGTTCTCTACCGCCTGAACGATCGCGACTGGCGTAGAGGCGTCCGGAAGCGCATCCGCTCCGAGCACGACCAACAGACCGGCGACCGCGCCCGGCGTCAGACCGAGTTGAGTAAGGGCTCCACTCAGAATCGCATTCCCTGCTATGCCGTCCGCGACGGCTGCCGTGAGATCGTTCGAGAGATTCGGAACGAATACGAACGGCGTCTCCATCAAGAGTGGTCCGACGAAGTCTTTCTTTTTCGAGTAGTACGCGTCGATCGTAAAGAGCATCTTGTTGTTGATCACGCCCTTGTATCCGATCTCGTAGGTCTCGGTAACCGTCGCTTTGAGCGGTTCGATTTCTTCCAGGTCGTTGAAACCGAAATCTATTCCGAATGTCGTCAGGTTCAGTTTCCCCAGTATGCCTCTCGAAAAACCGGTTACATTTGTGCCGGCAGCGGGCGAAAGGAGCGCCACCAGCTGGGCGGTGACCGCATCGTTGACCGGAAACCCCCGTGCCTGGAGAATCGCGGTCAGGGCGGGAGTCGGGATGGCGGCGAGACCGCCGTAGAGCGCTGCATACGTCGCGCCCAGATCAAGGCCGACCGGCGTGTGTACGCCGAGTGCCGCAGGATTGAGGCTGGAGGCAACCAGATCCGAACCGACGAGCGCCGTAAAGGCCGGGTTTCTCGGCCACGAGAAACCCGGCCCCGATCCTCGACCCCGGATGATTATGTCCGTGCCCGGGAGCTGCCCGGCGATGATATCCAGGAAGTTCGAGTTGGACGTCGGAGACGAAGTGGCGCGGTTGTACGTGACTCGGAATGAGTGTCCCTGGGCCGGTTTGAATACGAGCGCGACACGGGGCGAGATCGCGAAATCGTCGATCACGTTGTTGTAGTCGCCGCGGACGGCGAGCGTCAGGTCGAGCTTCTGGCCCAGCGCCGTCAGCGACTGGATGTATGCGCCGTACTCCGTGATGTCGTCGTCGTCTTCGTTGCGTCCCAGAATCGTGCCTTCGGTATCCGGGCGCGTCAGCTCCAGGTCCACGCCAAAGATGAACTGCTGTTTGCCGTTGGCCATCGAGAAGTCGTACTGCGCCTGAGCGTTGTAAAGGCGCCCCTTGTCGACTACGATGTCATCCTTGCCGTCTCCATCCAAGTCCAGTCCGTAGACGAACGAATCACCCGCGGAATTCTGGTTCACGTATACCTGGGCGAAGAAATTATCCATCCGGAAGCGGAGCTGTCCATAGGTATATCCGAAGTCGACGGCCTGCAAGGTGCCGATTCCGGACAGCACGGTGGAGGTGAACTGGGCATATCCGCCGTTCGCGATGAACGACCCGGTGTCGCCGAAGCGGTATTCAAGCGTGAGGTTACCGCTGAGCTTCTCGTAGTCCGTCTGGCGCGCCGCCCCGTCCTGGAGGATCTGGATGGCGTCCGCCTCGTCGTTCGGATCGAGCTCCCAGTCATCGGCGCTTGCGAACATGCCCGTGATCTTGTAGCCGAGGTTCCCACCCGTACCAAACACTCCGGCGTGGCGGAACTGGCCGCCGAAATAGGAACGCTCACCTCCCGCGATCGAGATCGTCGTTCCCGGGTGAGAAAACGGATCCTTCGTGATGAAGTGAACGACGCCCTGATCGACGCCGGCTCCGTAGAGCGCCGAGCCGGGACCGCGGACGACCTCGATCCGGTCCGTATCGATGTTTATACTCGGCAGGATCGAGTAGACGTTGAGATTCAGCGACGGGACGGCGGCGTGGCGGTAATCCGTCAGGATGTATGCCGCGCCCGAAAAGGCATTATTGAATCCACGCAGCACCATTTCGCGGCGGTCGACGCCGGTCTGCTGCATGTCTACGCCGGTCGTCGTTCTGAGCGCCTCAATCGACGATGTGCCGACATTCGCCGCGACTTCTGCCGCGCTCAAGACCGAGACGGAAGCCGGGGCGTCGAGGGCTTTCTCCTGCCGCCGAGAAGCGGTCACGACGACCGTATTGAGTTCAAACCCGGATTGACCGAGGGCGAAATCGACGGTCGCCGTCTGTCCCGAGGAGAGTGTCACGCTCTGCTCTCCCTCCTGGTATCCGACGAAGCGCGCGCGGACCGTGAAGGTCCCCGCCCGATTCATCTCAATCGTGTAATGACCATTAATATCCGTTGCAGTTCCCGTTACCAGACCTCCAGAGCCGTCGTAAACGGCTACATTGGCTCCGGGAAGGGGGAAACCGTCGGCGTCGTCGGTGACGACACCTGTTATGCTCTGACCCATCACGTTCGTGTTGATCATGGCCATGAGTATCAGAGCAAGGCTCAGTGTGGGCAGGGTGGATGAGATTCGCGCGAATAAGCGGTTCATGACACCTCACTAGGGTTGTGAACAAAAAAGATTTCGCCTTGCCGAGGGTGTGAATCTGGAAAGCGGGCAGGCGAAAGGGTTACCTGAGATAGCAGAAAATATTGAATTAATCAAACAACGGAAAGAACGAGTAATAATGAAATGGTTTTCCCGTCAGTCAAACCCCTTCCAGGACGAGCGACAGAGCGATGAGGATTGAATACGGTGTGGGTCGGATCATGTGGGACTGGTGGTTAGTCGGATTTATTTGAGTAAGCGGTGTCTCAAGGCCTTGCCGGGCCGCAGCCCGGTTACCTCGCCTTCGAGCAGGACCGGCTGGCCTGATACGATCACGTGATGAACGCCGGTCGCAAAGTGATGCGGATCCCCGAATTCGGCTCGATCAAGGATTTGATCCGGGTCGAGAACAGAGATATCGGCTACAGCCCCTTCCTCGATCCGGCCCCTGTCCGAAAGTCCCAGCCGATCGGCCGGCAGGCTGGTCATTTTTCGAACGGCTTCTTCGAAGGACAGCACGTGCCACTGGCGAACATAGCGGCCGAGGACGCGCGCAAACGTACCGTAGTTCCTGGGATGCGGCACGCCCCTGCCCGGATCCGGCACGCCGCCGTCAGAAGCGATCATGGTGAACGGATGCTGCATGACGCGGCGAACGTCCTCCTCCGACATGGAATGAAAGACCCCGGAGCATCCTCCACCCTCGATGAGTTCGAGCGCAACGTCAGCGGCAGCGGGTACGTTTATTTCAAGTCCGCGGCGCTCAAGGATATCGGCGAGACTCAGTCCATCCATTTCCTCGCGGTTCGGACATCTCGCCGCAACAATCGTTTCCGGATCCCCGCCGAGCTCGGCATTGATGTGCGAAATGACGTCCTGCCGTATCCGCGAGCGTGTGTCCGGATCGGCAAGTCTTTCGATCAATCTACCCCCTTCCTTCGCCCAGCCCGGCACAAGGATGGTAAGGCCTGTGCTCGAGGCCGTATACGGATACTGGTCGCTCATGACATCAACGCCCCTCGACCGGGCGTCTTCGATCAGGCGGAGGGATTGAGCGGTCATCCCCCAACGTCCTTTCCCGATCACTTTGTGATGCGTGACCTGAACGGCAAGTCCTGCTTCATCGCCCACGCGAATGACTTCGTGGACGCTGTCGAGAAGATGGGCGCCCTCGTCCCGGATATGGCTGATGTAGAGTCCCCCGTATCGCGCAGCCGGACGGGCGATCTCGATTATTTCTTCCACGCGGGCGAAAGCTCCGGGTGTGTATTCAAGGCCGGAGGACAGTCCAAAGGCTCCCTCGGACATGGCGACTTCCACGAGCGCTCTCATTTCGGCAAGTTCATTCTTCGTCGGCGCCCGGTCGTCAAGACCCATGACCGATTCTCTGACCGAACCGTGGCCAATGAAGAGTCCGACATTGATCGCCGCGGGCGACTGATCCAGAAAAGCAAGGAATTCACCGACGGCGAGCGTGGAACTTCCGTCCTGTCCGCCTATGGCCGTGGTTACTCCCTGTCGCAGATAGTTCTCTGCAATCGGGCGCTGTACGATGGCGCTGGACTCGATAGTTTCAGATGTAGCGTGCGAGTGGATGTCGATTATCCCTGGTACGACGGCCAGGCCCGCGGCCTCAATGCGTCTTTCGGCCAGCGCTCCCGACAGATCACCGAGACGCACTATCCGATCCCCGATAACACCCACGTCCGTTCTGTTCGGCAAATTACCGAGGCCGTCATATACCAGACCACCTGAGATAATGATGGAGTACAGCGTATCGGTGGGAGCAGATATGTACGGAGTCGATCCTGAAACTCTGCCAGCCGCACCCGAAAACGCGACCATGACCGTCAGAAAAAGCGTATAACCCATTGTTCTCACACGCAGATTACTGCTCCGTCCGGGCCCGCCTTACGAACCGGCCTGGGCGCGCATCGGTATGCTCACCTCTGAGTAGGACGGCCGTGCCGTTTACGAATACGTGCTCGACGCCCGTCGATAGCTGATGCGGTTCCTTGAAGGTCGCGTGGTCCGAAATGGTAACGGGATCAAACACGGTTATATCGGCGAAGAAGCCCGTCAGCAGTTTTCCCCGCCGTTCGATTCGAAGATTCTCGGCGGGTAACGATGTGAGTCGGCGTATCGCTTCTTCGAGCGGGATCAGTTGTTGTTCTCGAACATACTTTCCCAGAAGACGCGCGAAATTGCCATATGCCCGCGGATGCGGATTGGTCTTGAGGAAATTGCCTTCCGGTATCTGGGATCCGGCATCCGATCCGAAACTCATCCATGGCCGCTGGATCTGCGGATCCATCAGTTTGCGCCGCCACTCTCCGTAACCTCCTTCCTGTACCCACGGAGGCATGGCGGCGTTCAGGCCCGTGGCGCCTGCGGGATACGTGTACATGTCGGCGGTGATCTCCAGACCTTCTGCCCTCACCGATTCGATGCGCTCCAATAGTTGTTCCAGTTTACTCCAGTTTTCTTTCCCGGCCGCCTTGAGGTGATAAATCTCCGCGCGGATACCGGCCTGTCGCGATATGGTAATGAGTTCATCGAGGGATTCGAGCAGCTGGTTGCCCTCGCTGCGCATGTGCGAGATATACATGCCGTCGTACTCGGCGGCAACTTTCGCCAATTCGATAAGTTCGTCCGTATTCGCATAAAAGGCCGGGGCGTAGATGAGAGACGATCCGAGTCCCAGCGCGCCTTCTTCCATCGCCGTTCGGACGAGGGCTTTCATCCGTTCGAGCTCGTCCGGCGTCGGCGGCCGATCATCGTACCCGATCTCGTGTATGCGGACGGTTGTTGCGCCTACGAACGAGGCTACGTTCGGAGAAATGCCTCGACGCTCCAGTGACTCGAGATACTCTCCCAGCGTCGTCCAATCAATGTCGAATTTGATGAGGGACTGAGCCTGCGTCTCTTCCTCCTTCATACTCTGATTGAGCGGACCCTCGGACCAGCCTTCCCCGAATATCTCAAGCGTGACACCCTGTACGATGTCGCTCATGGATCGACCGTCTGCGATCAGAGACGTCGTTGCCCAGGATAGCATATTGATGAACCCCGGGGACACCGCGTAGCCCGATACATCCAGGTCCATTCTGGCGGTGGCTCCGGACAGATCTCCGATAGCGGCAATGGTGTCCGAGTTAATGGCCAGGTCGGCCACGACAGGCGATTCGCCAGAGCCGTCATAGAGCGTTCCACCCCTCAGAATGACGTCGTAATCGGTTGATCCCCTGCATCCGGAGAGAGGGGAAAGTATAGCCGGCAGAATAACGAGTAACGACAGGAGGTGTGTCGACAACCGGTGCATGGGCAGACTTACGGTTTGATTGATTGGTCGGCCGAAGGAAGTGGCGCGTTCGTGCGCCGCGACATCTCCCCGAAAAGTTAAGGCAGGGGAACCGGAAAAAAGAAAGGGCTCGCCTCGAATCGCGAAGCAAGCCCTGAGAGAAAAAGCTGAGAGGGAGGGTCAGCTGTTTTCCAGACAAAAATATCGGTAATTCGAATCGAGAATGCAAGTATTTATCAGTCGGACTTCCTTCGATTGACCAGCACGGCGTGGGACTGATCGACGCACATCATCGAAATTTCGTTGATATTCACGTGCAGAGGGCGGGTCGCGCAGAAGGCCACTACGTCGGCGACGTCTCTGCCGGTCAGCGGAGTCAGGCCACTGTAAACGGCTTCTGCACGCTCCTTGTCGCCCTCGAATCGCACGAGGCTGAATTCCGTCTCGACGAGCCCGGGATCCACCGAAGACACGCGCACCGCCGAATCGTGGAGATCCATTTTAAGCCCTTCGTTGAAGGCTCGGACAGCATGCTTGGTAGCGCAGTAAACCGTCCCTCCGGGGTAGACCCAACGGCCCGCCACGGATCCGATCTGAATGACATGCCCCCGGTTTCTTTCCACCATCCCGGGTACGACCGCCCTCGTAACGTACAAAACGCCTTTGATATTGGTATCGATCATCCCGTCAATGTGGTCGAGACGGGATTCATAGGACTTGTCCAGCCCGAGCGCCTTTCCAGCGTTGTTTACCAGAACATCGATTTCCCTCCATTCCTCCGGAAGGTTTTCGATCGCCTTGGCAACGGCTTCGGAATCCGTAACGTCGAGTTCGATGACGTGCGTCTCCACGTCATATTCCGCCTCCAGCCTTGAGGCCACCGGGAGCAGTCTCTCCAGGCGTCTGGCACAGAGCAGCAACCGGGCTCCGAGACCCGCAAAAGTCTCCGCACAGGCGGCCCCGATGCCGGCGGAAGCCCCGGTGATGAACACAATCCTGTCTGTGAGCGTATACATTAGCATTGTGTAGATTATGTGAAGCCGATAGTTGCCCGGTAGGAAGGGAAAGGTAACCATATTTCCCTGATACCGATTTCGATCCGCCCGCGGATCCTTTGTTATTCCGAAGCGCCCATTGACCAACATATACAACCTTAAAAGCAGGCGCCGGCCTTCGGCCACGGTGCTTACTCTTTTCCTTCTAATGGCCCTGGCCAACCGGCTGGCCGATGCGCAGCCGACCAGCATGGTCGGCAGGCGCGTGTCGTGCGTGGCGGGGACAGCCGCAGGATTTTCCTGTTCGGAGGCGGATCTGCTCTCGGTTCTGACGCCCGAAGACCTGGGCGCAGGAATGCGGTGTTTCGACGGCGCTTCACAAGTTCCGCGTCTGTGTAGCCTGAATGATATGTGGGGATGGACGGACTCGGAGACGGGTAACGAGTACGCGATCGTGGGCAGGGAGGACGGGACCGCGTTCGTGGACGTAACCGACCCTGTCAATCCGGTGTATCTGGGCGAGTTGCTCCCGAACGAAAGGGTATCCGGCATATGGCGCGACGTCAAGGTGTACGGGACCCACGCCTATATCGTTGCGGATAGGAACGGGGGGCTCGGTCTCCAGATATTCGACCTTGCACAGCTCAGAGACATCGAGGATCCGCCGGTCGTTTTTTCGACAACAGCGGTCTACTCGATGTTCGAGAGAGCCCATAACATCGCGATCAACGAAGAGACCGGATTCGCCTACGTCGTAGGTATCTCGAGGGGTCAGCGGACCTGCGGCGGTGGATTGCACATGATCGATCTAACCGATCCCGTATCTCCCCGGTTTGCTGGATGTTTCTCGCACCCTAAGACCGGTCAATTGGGTACGGGATACACCCACGACGTCCAGTGCGTGATTTACAAAGGGCCGGATACGGAATTCAGAGGCCGGGAAATCTGTTTCGGAGCGAACGAGACCCACATCAGTATTGCAGATGTCACCGAAAAGATCAATCCGGTTGCGATATCGAAGGCCACCTATACCGACTCCCGATACATCCATCAGGGCTGGCTGACCGAGGACCACAAGTATTTCATCCAGAATGACGAAGGGGACGAGTCGGGGGGCGTGACGTTGAGAACCCGGACGCTCATCTGGGATGTCACTGACCTGCGCGCCCC
>JACZYK010000358.1 GCA_022571135.1 Bacteroidota bacterium | reverse complement strand
GCTATCCGCCCAGACCAATGAGGGAATGCCGTTTTACGTGGTTGACGCAATCTTAAAGGGCATCGCCAAGCAGCCGGTTCGACTCGCGGAAGCAAAAGTGCTGATTCTGGGCGCCGCATTCAAGAAGGACGTGGACGACATCAGACATTCACCCGCGCTGAGAGTCATCGAAATACTGTCAGAGAAGGGCGTCCGAAATATCTCCTACAGCGACCCGCACGTACCAACCCTTCTGATCGCGAACAACGGAGAGATGAGCGAATTGCAGTCCGAACCTCTCACGCCTGAACTGATCGAATCGCAGGACGTCGTGGTTATTCTGACCGACCATTCAGACTACGACTACGAGATGATCGCCAATAAAGCCAGACTGATTGTGGATACGCGAAATGCAATGAAGGTTATTCCCGTCTCGCCTGAGAAGATGATGCTTCTCGGCGGCGGCGACTTCTGAAAGTGCCACATAAAGCACTGAAGTGCCCGGACCAATAACAACAGACCTTTAACACAACCGATGACCCCCAGAAAAGCGCTGATCACCGGAATCACCGGACAGGACGGAGCCTACCTGGCCGAGCTATTGCTTGAGAAGGGTTATGAGGTGCATGGCGTGAAGCGCCGATCCAGCTCCTTCAACACCCAGCGGATCGATCATCTGTACCGGGATCCCCATGAGCGGGATGTTCGATTTCACCTGCATTACGGGGACCTGACCGATTCTACGAATCTGATCCGAATCGTACAGGAAGTGCAGCCCGACGAGATATACAATCTCGGCGCACAGAGCCATGTCCAGGTCAGTTTCGATACGCCGGAATACACGGCTAACGCGGATGGCGTCGGTGTTTTAAGGCTGCTGGAGGCGATCCGGATTCTCGGCCTGAGTGAAAAGACGCGTTTCTATCAGGCTTCGACGAGTGAACTGTTCGGAAAAGCGAGCGAGGTACCACAGACCGAAAACACGCCGTTCTATCCGCGGAGTCCCTACGGCGTCGCCAAACTGTACTCGTACTGGATTACGGTGAACTATCGCGAGGCGTACGACATGTTCGCGAGCAACGGAATACTATTCAATCACGAGAGTCCCATTCGCGGAGAGACGTTCGTGACCCGTAAGATCACCCGCGCCGCCGCTCGAACGAGCCTGGGACTCCAGGAGAAACTGTATCTCGGGAATCTCAACGCCCGCCGGGACTGGGGACACGCAAAGGATTACGTGCGGGGCATGTGGCTGATCCTCCAGCACGATACTCCCGATGATTTTATCCTGGCCACCGGAGAAGCCCATTCGGTGAGGGATTTTTGCGGATGGGCCTATTCCGCTGCGGGAATCGATCTGGAATGGGAGGGTGAAGGAAGCGAAGAGCGGGGCCGCTCGGTTGAGACCGGGAAAGTACTCGTGGAGGTCGATCCCCGGTATTACCGCCCGGTCGAGGTCGATCAACTGCTCGGCGACTCCTCAAAAGCCCGAGACGTACTGGGCTGGAGCCCCGAGTATTCTCTTGAGGCCATGATCGAGGAGATGGTGCAGTCCGACCTCCAGATCGCACAGGGTCAACAAAAGTAAACTCACGTTTAATCCATGAAAATTGGAATCGTAGGCACGGGATATGTGGGTCTGGTGACGGGTACCTGTTTTGCCGAAATGGGCTATGACGTTACGTGTGTTGATATCGACAGCGACAAGATCCTAAAACTCCAATCGGGCAGGTCCACGATTTTCGAGGCGGGTCTCGAGATGCTCATCCAGAGGAATCTTCGCGAGCACAGACTCCAGTTTACTACCGATCTGAAGGAAGCCGCTCTCTCGTCCGCCGTAGTGTTTCTGGCGCTGCCAACTCCTCCCGCAGAAGACGGATCGGCCGATCTTTCGTATGTCCGCAAAGCGGCACGGGATCTGGCGCAGATCTGGTCGGAAGAGGAGACCCGCATCTATCGAGTGGTGGTGAACAAAAGCACCGTTCCTGTTGGAACCGCGGACGAAGTGCGAATCATTCTGGAGAAC
>JACZYK010000357.1 GCA_022571135.1 Bacteroidota bacterium | reverse complement strand
ACCGTCACCGCCGGATGCGCCAGGATGTACTTAAGGAAGAACTGTCCCCAGCTCTCGCAGTCGAACTCGGCGGCCCAGGCCGGCAGGTCATGGCCGGATACTCTCCCGAACAGGGATCCGCCTTCGTAGGGCCGGTTGATCAGCGTGGCCACTCCGTGTTCGGCTGCGAGAGGCAGGAGAGACTCTTCGGCGGTTCGGGTCGCCATCGAGAAGTTGAACTGGACGAAATCGAGCTGCCGTGTTCTAATCAGTTCCTCCAGTCGCGAGTAGGCGCGCACCTGATAGTGCGTGATACCCATGTAGCGGAGGCGCCCTTCCGATTTCCATTTCCTGAGCGTCGGCAGGTGCGTTTCCCAATCCACCAGGTTGTGAACCTGCAACAGGTCTATCCGGTCGATTTTCATGAGCCGGTAGGACTCGTTCATCTGATCGATCCCGTCCGCCCTTCCTTCCTTCCACACTTTGGTGGCGAAGAACAGGTCGTCCCGGATTTCGAGTTCGGCGGTCAGATCGCCGACCACGGCTTCCGACTGCCCGTACATCGGCGAGGAATCGATCACGGTTCCGCCGCTTTCGACGAACAGCCTCAGGACTTCCCTGAGTGGGTCCCTGTCCACGTCCGATACGCCCACATCGAAGGTCTGCCACGTTCCGAGGCCTACGACGGGTAGTTCCTCTCCCGACGATGGTATCTGACGGGTCATCATCGATGCGTCCTGTCCGATGATGGACGGGGCGGTTCGCAGAGCCAGGCCTGAGAGCGCCATCGTACGCAGGACGTCGCGCCGGGTCTATTTGCGTTCATCGGATGGATTCATGACTGCTCGCGGATAAGGGTGACATACGAAGGCAATAATAGCGATCGAAAAGATCAAATGGGGCTGTTCACCGAGGCGTATACCCGGTGGGGTAAGTCCTTTAGCGTCGACGCCTCGGAAACCACTCCCGCCGAGAGGTGTACTCAAGATTACCCAGTTGCCAATCCATCCATAATCCTTCCCTGGAACCATGAAAATCGTCCGATACGTGGCAGGTGCGTTCATTTTGAGCGTTGCCGTGCTGCTGTTTGTCGCCTTCAATGCGACCACTGACCCGCCGGCAGTCGGTGACACAGCCCCCGAGTTTACGCTCGTCTCCAATGAAGGTCTCGAGGTCAGCCTCGATGACTATCGTGACCAATGGGTCGTGCTCTATTTCTATCCGAGAGATTTCACCCGCGGATGCACCATCGAGGCGCGCAACTTCGAGCGGGACAGGGAACTCTACGAAGAAAAGAATGCGGTCATTCTCGGCGTGAGTGTCGACAGTGCGGAGTCGCACGAGGAATTCTGCGCAAAGGAGGGTCTGAACTTCAAGCTGCTGTCCGATTCGGACGCACAGGTGTCGACGGATTACGGTTCGGTAATTGGAATCGACAAAGCAAAAATTTCGGCCAGAAACACGTTCGTTATAGACCCCGAAGGTGTTATCGCGAGCGTTTTTCTGAAGGTCAAAGTGCAGAAGCACAGCGAGGAAGTGCTGGCGGCCCTCGACGAGCTTCAGGCTGACTGATTTTATAAGAGGACCGAAGAACCGGCAGCGCAGGGCCCCAGGCCGAACTGAGGGAGACCTGATCCCACGGATTTCAGCCTTAATTTTTCGCCATACCTACGCTGAAGCGGCTATGGCTTTCGGATTGCATTGGGAGTGGCGGGGCTTTGGATCCGTTTCGGACAGATTCACGGATCTTTTCGACGCGCTGGAGCCCGCCTACGGGCCTCATGACGTCGAGGATCTGTACGTCTACCTGCCTCATCTGTCGGTGAACGCAAAGATTCGCTCGGGGGTGGATCGCGGACTGAAGTTCAAACGGATCCGGAACACAGACGGGGACCTCGAACAGTGGTCTGAAAATCCGGACGAGGTTTTCCCTTTTCCGTTGAGCCGTGCGGGATGGGAGACATTGGCAGATATGCTGGCGGGCGTCGATGTAGTTCTCGCACCATATCCGTCCATACCGCCGGATA
>JACZYK010000074.1 GCA_022571135.1 Bacteroidota bacterium | reverse complement strand
CGCTTCATAGCTCTACGCAAGGCGAGCGCCGGCGCTCGTGATCCCCGTCGAACAGGTTCGCTGCCGTAACGGTGAGCGTCTGCGCTATGGAGGACGGCCTTCTTTGCCCGCACTCGAGTTGGGAAGGCTAAGATGGGGAACATTCACACTCCTCGGGCTTTTTCTAAAATTCCGCAACGAGAAAACCGAAATCGCCTGGAAGGGAATAAACAGGCCCCGAATTTCGGTCCGCGCCTCGACAAGAAATCATAATCTGAAAACACACGCATCGAAATGTCTATCAAGACGGTTGATATGGACCTGCTGGCAAAGTTGTCAGGTAACCTGTACCAGTCGGTGTCGATTCTCGCAAAGAGGTCTCGTCAGATCTCCGTTAACACCAAATCGGACCTCGACGAAAAACTGGCCTATTTCGAAGGTTTCGAGCAGGAACTGGAAGATCCCCGTTTTCAGGAGGAACAGGCGAGGGTATCACTCGAATTCGAAAATAAACCGGAACCGACGGAATTGGCGGTCGAAGAGATGGTCCAGGGTGAGATTTACTTCCGCGATCCGACCGAGGAGACAGAGATATAAAACGCCGGCAGCAACGTACTAGTTGGCGGTTCGAGCGTCCCGGGAGGAGGCCTATTTCCTGACGCTGCAGCTTCTGTACTATCTGAATCGTAGAATTTTCTACGCTTTGCGAGCTCGACCGACGAATGCCCGCGGTAATCTTGCTCTCGGCATCCCCGTTTAATCTGACCATTTCGAAGGCGTTTTTCACTTCGGCCGCGCCAATTCCAGGCTGCCTGACGGTCGGACCGTACTACTGGTATGCCGGCCCTCTGCCATAGCGAAAGCCTTCGACGTGGATCCTGTTCTCGGGACAGGCATAGGAGTCGTCACGCTGTTGCTCGTCGGAAACTGGCTCCAGCGTGCCATTCAGGATCAACCCCCGATTCCAGAAAAGAATCGGGACATTCCTGTTTCGACATTCGCATCGAATTAGCGGCGGAAGCTCATTCGAATTATCCCGACCTGCGGGAAAGTTGCCTCCGGTATGGACGAACGCATCATTATACGCGGTGCCCGAGAGCACAATCTGAAAAATATCGACCTGGATATCCCCAGGAATCGACTGGTAGTAATCACGGGGCTGTCGGGCTCCGGCAAATCGTCCCTGGCCTTCGACACGATCTATGCGGAGGGCCAGCGCCGCTATATGGAGAGCCTGAGTCCGTACGCACGGCAGTTTCTCGGGATGATGGAGCGCCCCGACGTCGACTTCATAGACGGCTTGTCACCCGTCATCGCGATCGAGCAGAAAACCGTCAGTCGGAATCCCCGATCGACGGTCGGTACGGTCACCGAGATCTACGATTTCCTGCGCCTTCTTTTTGCCAGGGCTTCGACCGCCTTCTCATACGAATCCGGTTCCGTCATGCGCCGCCAGTCGGATGACGAGATCATCGACGGTATCCTGGCGCTGCCAGCAGGATCCCGTGTGATCCTGCTCTCGCCCGTAGTGAAGGGCCGAAAGGGACATTACCGCGAGCTATTCGAGCAGATCGGACGTCAGGGATTTCAGCGGGTGCGCATCGACGGCAAGCTAACTGAAATCAAAAAGGGATTGAAGCTCGATCGGTACAAAACTCACGACATCGAAGTAGTCGTTGACCGAATCGTCATCAAGGAGGGTATCCGACCGCGGGTCAGCCAGTCCGTGGAAACCGCCCTGGGTATGGGCAGCGGTACGATCATCGCGGAGATTGTTGATGGCCCCATCGAGAAAGGCGACCGGCTGTTCAGCCGACACCTTTTCTGTGCAGAGGACGGGATATCGTACGACGATCCCTCGCCGAACACGTTTTCGTTCAACTCTCCCTACGGAGCCTGTCCGGACTGCAACGGACTCGGAAGCAAGCAGGAGATCGATCCGGAACTGGTGATTCCGAATCCCGGAAAAAGTATTGCCGACGGAGGTATCGCACCATTGGGGAAACCCCGCGACATCTGGATCTTCAGCCAGGTCAGAGCGGTGGCCCGGGTTTATGGATTCGACCTCGACACGCCGCTCGGGGAGCTTTCCGATGAAACAAGGACGGTTTTGCTCGAAGGCGCGGGCGACGAACAATTCGATATCGTCTATCGGTATAAAGACCGGGAAGTAAACTACACGCACCGCTACAGCGGCGTATATGGTCACGTCTGGCATACCTACGAGCACACCTCTTCAGCTGCATCGAGGAAATGGGCCGAGGCCTATATGCGCAAAATGCCGTGTCGCAGCTGCGGTGGCGGGCGGCTGAAAAAGGAAAGTCTCTCTTTCCGTATCGACGGAAAGAACATTGCGGATCTGGTCTCGATGGACTTCAATGGCCTTCGCTCCTACTTCGACGAGGTCAAATTTTCAGACAGGCAACGCATAATCGCGAAGCCGATCATAAAAGAAATCAACGAACGCGTCGGTTTTCTGCTGGACGTCGGCGTTGGGTATCTCAGCCTCGATCGGTCGGCCCGATCCCTCTCGGGAGGAGAGAGCCAGCGTATCCGTCTCGCCACCCAGATCGGCACGCAGTTGACGGGTGTACTCTATGTGCTGGATGAGCCCTCGATCGGCCTTCACCCCAGAGACAACAACAGGTTGATCGACTCGCTCAAGAGGCTGCGCGACCTGGAAAACTCGGTTCTTGTCGTCGAGCACGACCGGGAAATGATCGAAGCCGCGGATTTCGTCGTTGACCTGGGACCCGGCGCGGGAGAACTGGGAGGCGAGGTCATCGGAGCATCGGCGCCCGAGGATCTTCCACTCAGATTGAATGGACACATGAGCCTGACGACGGCGTATCTCCGGGGTGTCAAACAAATCGCCGTACCCTCGGTGAGGCGAGCGGGCAACGGTCTGAGACTGGAACTCAAGGGGCCGCGAGGACATAATCTCAAAGGCGAATCGTTTCGGATTCCTCTGGGGACGTTTACCTGTATATCCGGCGTCTCGGGATCCGGCAAATCCAGTCTGGTCAACCAGACCCTGTTCCCCATTCTCGCCAATCATTACCATCACGCTAAACAGGTGCCGCTGCCGTACGATTCTATCGAAGGCCTCGAGAACGTCGACAAGGTGATCGACATCGATCAGAGTCCGATCGGTCGGACGCCCCGCTCCAATCCGGCGACGTATACGGGGCTATTCGGAAACATCAGGGACATTTTCGCCCAGTTGCCGGAGGCCCGAATCCGAGGCTACAAGCCGGGACGCTTTTCCTTCAACGTCAAGGGTGGGCGATGCGAGAGCTGCAAGGGTGCCGGCATCGTGAAGTTGGAGATGAATTTCCTTCCCGATGTGTACGTTACCTGTGAAACGTGCCGGTCGCGGCGGTACAATTCCGAGACGCTGGAAGTCCGTTTCAAGGGCAAGTCAATCGCTGATGTTCTGGAAATGAGCGTCGAGGAGGCCCTTACCTTCTTCGAATACGTCCCGCGTATTGAACGAAAACTGAGAACCCTACACTCTGTCGGACTCGGTTATATCCGACTGGGACAGCAGGCAACGACGCTTTCCGGAGGAGAAGCCCAGCGTGTGAAACTCGCCAAAGAACTATCCCGACCGGGGACGGGGCGAACCCTGTACATTCTGGACGAGCCGACCACTGGACTGCATTTTGAAGACATCCGGCAGCTGCTTTCGGTCCTGCAGGCGCTCGTCGAGAAAGGAAATACGATTCTCGTGACAGAGCACAATATGGACGTGCTCAAGGTTGCCGACCACATCATCGACCTGGGACCGGACGGAGGAGAGGCCGGCGGGCATATTCTTTTTGCCGGGACTCCTGAGGAACTGGTCGAATCCGGTACCTATACGGGAAAGTACATGGCCGAAGCACTGTCGCGGTCGCGCGCGTCCACCGAACCCTCGAAACTCGTGGACCTGGATGCCCTAGTCAGCGACGACGTTTCGGATAACGGAGATGAATTCGATGACGAGGAGGAAGACGTTCCTTCGGAAGAGTAACAAACCTTCCCGCGTGGATCGCGTTGAAGCGGCCTTCAACGTCTTTTCGACGCAAACGCCGCGAAACTACTATGGAGCCACTATTCGTCCCGGAGTACGACAAACCCGATGCCCCCGGCATCGCGATGAACTTCAATAACACGGTGTCGATATACCACATCGTGTCACCGGAGGACGGATTCGAGAAAGCCGTAAATGATGTCTTCTCTCTTCTGAAGGAGGCTCAGGAGAAATATCCGGACTGGCCGCGTCTGTTCTATCTGGAAATCCGTGGACATGAAGGGCAGAAGAGCGGCTTCGATGAAGACTTTTTCGAATTTCAACAGGAGTTCTGGTTCTCCACGATCTCCTATTTCGTGACGGCTTTCGACACACCTCTGGCTGGAAATCTCCTCAATCCGAATCCTCAGCGGAATGACCTTCCCGATGAACTGGTCATCGAAGGGCTCAAGAAGCCCGGATCATGAATCGAGCATCTTGAATTTGACTGTGTTGCTTGCCTTCGTGACGGCAGTCGTTATTCTGCCCGCACTACGTCAAGCGTTTCGACGTGCGAGTCGATACCGTGATTGTACCTCAGACCGATGATGCCGTCCGTATTCAAGTCTCCTTTTTCCATCGTGTGGACCACTGCGTCGTTCACCATATATGTTATCGAAGTCTCGTCCACCGATACTGCGAGCGTATTCGTGGCGATGACCTCCGTGCTGTTGTCATAGGGAACGATAACCTCATGCGCGGTCCAGTCCTTAAGCGTTTCGGTTTCGTCTCCCAGTCGGCGTTTTATGAGAAACTCGCCGCTTCGACGAATGAGGAAATACAGGTATGACTGAGCATCGCTTTCAAGATTATTCCCACCGAAGAAGAGGCCATAGGCCTCGTTTCGATCGCCCGGATACATGAGGTGAATCTTGCTGGAGGCGGTAAATGAGCCGGAGGCGGTAATCGCAGGGTGATACAAAATCGCCCGAGGTCGCTTCGTTGTGATATGCCAGCCCGGCGTCATGGTTACGAACCATATGCCGGAAGTCGCGGTGTCGGAGCCCACGACCATGTTCGGATCCGCCACGTCGAGTCTATATTTCCATCCAGGCGGAAACTCCAGGTTTTCACCGGCGGGATTGTTTGCGTCCGGCCGGGCGGCCACCACTTCCGGATCGTACGGGCGCTCCGAGGGTTGTCGGCCGCATCCGACAAAGAGGGTCAGTGCGAAAACGGCGATTCGATTCATCTGACTATTGGTGGGCAGTTCGAATGGAAACTAGCGGACGCTACTGCGAAAGCTCGGAAAAAACGGTGCGGATGCATCGATGGATACCGCCGACGTTATTATCCGAATAATGTTTTTCTACGCCCGGAAGGTGATCCACTAGTAGTTCCTCGCTCGATTTTCCATCCTTGATGCCCCCTTCAACATATTCGATGAGAGCCGAGAGGAAATCGGCCTGCGCCAGCAAATCATCTCTGGTTCCCGTTATTCCGAACGACGGATGGGCATGGCCATAGATGAAGACGGTTTCGTCGGAGAAGTCGGCATGGATCTTTTCCACCACATCGATCCAGCCCTCGGTCGATGAGCCGCCCGGCAGATCGATGTAGGGTGGCCGCCGGTTGAAGACGAGATCGCCGAGGTGGGCCACATCCGCCTTCTCGAAATGGATCACCGAATCTCCGCCCGTGTGAGCGTTGCCATAGTACTTCAAGCGGACCACCTCGTCACCGATGTCGCGACTCCAGGATGCATCGTACAGCAGATCTGCGTATACCTGCCCGTCCAGATTCCCACGCCTCTGGGCAGATGCCCGTTGCAGAACCGGGACATTCCGGTGGGCCAGTATGTTGGTGGTCTCGGCGCCGAGCACTCCGTTTCCGGACGTATGATCGCCGTGATGGTGTGAGTTGATGAGCAGATCGATCGATCGCGTGCTGCGTTCCCGGATGCCCGTGAGGCACTCCTCGGCCGATTCCGGAAACTGTGAGTCCACGAGGACGAGCGCGCCGTCCGATATCAGCCAGCCGATCGTTCCTCCGCGGCCCGCGAACGTTCCAACGCCGCGACGAATCGGTGTGAACACGCCGGCTCTTGATAGGGCCCACGAGCGGATGGGAAAAGCCGAAGCTCCGACAGCCGAAAGGGCAGAGGTCTTGAGAAAATCTCGTCGATTCATGCGCATCGCTTCACCTCGAAAAGGTTTGAGTGCCGGATTGGAAGGGCTACCGGGCGGGAATATTTACAGATCCTCGTACGCCGTAGCTGTTCCGCCGTTTCTGGAACGAATCGAGGCGCGCAATAGGTTCGTAAAACCCACGCAGACGAATGACGCCTCCGCCGGTCCCGACACAAGCCCTACGAAACCAGATAACCTCTCGCAAGCTCGTTGAACGCGGCGACCTGGCGATCCGCCCATCCGGCGGGCCTGTCCAGCTCCTCCGCGAGCAGCTCGGCTACCGTTGATGCCGTGGCCACCGCCGCCCTCGCATCGAGCAGTAACGCGCGGGTTCGACGGCTGAGGACGTCTTCGACCGTTCGGGCCATTTCATGCCTGGCCGCCCAGATGATTTCTCCGACTCGATACGGAAGCTTGGGATGGAGCAGGTCGTTCCACTCCTCTCGCTCGCTCAGTAGGCTTCTCAGGGCCGGGGCGTCCGAGCCATAGAAACCCAACGATCCTTCGGACTCGTCGGCATGCACGAGCCATCCATGGAGGCGGAGCGTATGTGTTTCTGAAGGCTTCTCTTTAAGACCGGCCACGATAACGGCTTGATCGACCGTGTCCTGTGCCATTTTCCGGTACGTCGTCCACTTGCCTCCGACTATCGTCACCAGTCCGGACACGGAAACCATGACGACATGATCACGCGAGAGCGCGGCCGTTCCCCTGTCGTCGCCCGTTCTCACGAGAGGCCGGTGGCCGGCGAACACGCTCAGCACATCCGATCGGGTCGGATCTTTGGTCAGATACCGCGCCGCGTGTTCGAGCAGGAAGTCGATTTCTTCCCCGGTCGGAATCGGTTCCAGTTCTGGCTCGGTGACGGCCACATCCGTCGTACCCACGATCACCCGGTCATGCCAGGGTACAGCGAAAAGAACGCGTCCGTCGTCCGTTCTGGGCACCATGATGGCATGGTCCCCGGGAAGGAACGACCTTTGAAGGACGACGTGGCTGCCCTGACTCGGCTGTATGATCGGTCTGGCGCCTTCATCGTCCATCTTAAGAATGGAGTCCGAGAACACGCCCGTGGCATTCACGACGACGCGGGCGAATAATTGCATTTCGTTTCCGGTTTCCTCGTCGATGGCGCACACGCCCGAAACGATGCCGCCCTCTCGGCGGAGATCGACCACACGGACATAATTGACTACAGCAGCGCCAAGGTCATACGCGGTCTGAGCAAGGTTGATGGCCAGCCGTGCGTCATCGAACTGTCCGTCGTAATAGATGACCCCGCCGCGCAGACCTTCGGGCTCGAGCGTAGGAATCCGCTCCAGGGTCTCGACGAGCGAGAGGTGCTTGGAGGGTCCGAGTCCGAGGTCCCCGGCCAGTATGTCGTATACTTTCAGGCCCACGCCGTAGAACGGTCCTTCCCACCAGTCGTAGTTGGGAACGATGAACGGAAGGTCGTGAACGAGGTGGGGTGCATTCTGCATGAGCAGGCCACGTTCGCGGAGGGACTCGATGACAAGGGAGACATTGCCCTGTTGCAGATAACGCACGCCTCCGTGAACCAGCTTTGTCGAGCGGCTGGACGTACCCTTACCGAAATCGCTCTGTTCGACGAGAGCTGTCCTGTATCCACGCGATGCGGCGTCCACGGCGACGCCGAGGCCGGTCGCGCCACCGCCGATCACGAGAACGTCCCAGAATTCGGGTTCTGAGAGTCGATCGATAAGAACGCTTCTGTTCACTTCCGCTCCTCCCAACCGCCCGCACGGGATACGGCCTTCCGCCAGTTCGCCATGAGCCCTTTGACCTCATCTTCCGAGACATCGCGCTCGAACCGCCGGTCTTCCTTCCAGATGGCAGCGATTTCGTCCACGTCGTTCCAGAACCCGACAGCCAGCCCGGCCAGGAACGCCGCTCCCCGGGCCGTGGATTCGGTAATCGTTGGGCGCACGACCGATACGCCGAGGAGGTCCGCCTGGAACTGCATGAGAAGATTGTTTCCCGCTGCACCACCGTCTACGCGAATCTCGTCCAGATCGAGGCCCGAATCGCTTACCATGGCGCCAAGGAGATCCGCCGTCTGATAGGCAATGGATTCGAGCGCAGCGCGCGCCAGATGTCCTCGCGTAGAGCCTCGGGTCAGCCCGAAAATGGCGCCCCTAGCATACGGATCCCAGTGGGGAGCACCGAGTCCGACGAACGCGGGGACGAAATAAACTCCACCGTTATCCGGGACCGTTCTGGCGAGCGCTTCGACATCGGACGAGCGCTCCAGAAGCCCAAGACCATCGCGCAGCCACTGCACAACGGCGCCGCCTATGAAAACACTGCCCTCCAGGGCATAGGTTGTTTGACCGTCGAGCTGCCAGGCTATGGTTGTCAGGAGCCCGCTGGTCGACTGAATGGCCTTTTTGCCCGTGTTCATGAGAAGGAAACACCCCGTGCCGTAGGTGTTCTTGACCATTCCAGGCTTCAGGCAGTTCTGGCCGAAGAGCGCGGCCTGCTGGTCTCCGGCAACTCCCGAAATCGGGAACTCGGCTCCGAAAAGATCGCCCGTTGTGTGGGCGCACGTCCCGGAAGATGCCACGACGCCCGGAAGAAGGGACTCGGGAATTTCTAGGAGATCGATTAGATCTGAGTCCCACATACCGGAGTGAATGTTGTAGAGGAGCGTCCTGGACGCGTTTGACGCATCCGTGACATGGGTTCGCCCGCCTGTCAGATTGTAGATGAGCCAGCTGTCAATGGTGCCGAAGGCCAGCTCGCCAGCCGCGGCGCGCGGCCGTACTCCGTCCACGTTATCGAGTATCCAGGCAACCTTGGTCCCCGAGAAATAGGCGTCCAGTACGAGACCGGTCCGCTCCCTGAAAAACGCTTCAAGACCCCTGCGCTCGAGATCGTCACACATGCCGGCGGTCCGACGGTCCTGCCAGACGATAGCGTTATGGACCGGCTTGCCGGTTTTGCGGTCCCAGATAACGGTTGTTTCTCGCTGATTCGTGATTCCGATGGCCGCAAGTTCTCCTGCGGCGAGATCCGTAAGAACTTCTCGCGCAACCTTGAGCTGCGTCTCCCAGATCTCCTCGGCATCGTGTTCAACCCATCCGGGCCGTGGAAAGTGCTGCTCGAACTCCTGTTGGGCGACACGGACGGGGTTACCTGCGCGGTCAAACAGGATGGCGCGGGAGCTGGTCGTACCCTGGTCAAGAGCAAGGATGTACATCGGCCATCAGTACGTATTGAGTGGACAATCTCCTGAAAATAGTGCCTACCAGAACACATCCGCATAATAATCCATTACTGCGCCGTCTTCGAGTCCGATACTTCAAACATCGTCATCATCCCGGCGTGAAGATGCTCAGCGATGTGACAGTGGGCCATCCATCGTCCGGGATTGGAGGCATCCAGGAGGATGTCCATGGTCGAGCCGACGGGCACGATGGCCGTATCCTTCCAGACAAGATTGGTCGACGGGACCCCATCCATTTCAAGAACCAGAAAACGCTGTCCATGCATGTGGAATGGATGGTTCATCGGGTGGAAGCTCTTGGGATTATTGAAAAGGCGGATTTTCACGATGTCGCCCGTCTGAAATTTCCACCCAATATCCATATTTTCCCGCCCCGTGGCGACGTCCCGCAGAATCCAGTGAACCTGCTCGATGCTCGACAGATAGTTCATCACCGGCATGGCGTCGTTCCATTCCATCGGCGGTACGTAAAGCGTGTCGATCTCCATCGCCCGGACAATCGGAAGCGGAAGGTTCTCGACCCGCACGGTCATTTCGATCTCATGGTCTACTTCCTTGTCAAAGTAGGACCGGTACTTGTCGATGTCGGCCACGACGTCATCGTTTCTTCGAAGCGCGGCGAAGCTCTCTGACAGATCGGGCTGAGCCGCATCGTGACTGACGGTGACGGTACCCAGCGTGTCGACATGCGGGTAGAATTCTCCGCGAAAATGGTTGATGGCCT
>JACZYK010000073.1 GCA_022571135.1 Bacteroidota bacterium | reverse complement strand
TGTAACGCTGCTACACTGCGTGTCCTCTGCCTTGCCGGACAAAAAAATAGCCTCCGGCAGGACAGTTTTTGATAGTGTTAACAGGCCTTAGATGCCGGATCGTTCACCCGCCGCTCCCTCCAGCACTACGAGGGTTCTTCGTGCAGTGTCGAGTGCAGCATTCACGGCCTCGCCGTCGAGGTATGAGCTGAATACTTCCGCTCGCCGCGCGAAATCCGCCGGTATCCATAGCGGGGGCGATCCGATAACGTGGATTTTCATTCCGTAATCCCCTGCCAGACGCGAAACCTCCTCGGTGGACTCGCCTGCGTCGGCTACGTATATCAGAGAGTGAATGGCGCTACGCGCCCAGGGCGGATGTTTTAGAAATGCCCGCATTCCAGAGTGGGAAGACAGTGATCCAGACCAGAATGCGAACAGTATGGTTCGCCCGTACGGACCGATGCGGTCCTGAATACCGGCGACCACACGGGCCGTCTCCAGCAGGGCCGACGCTCCGACAGCCAGGTCCGTGCCGTCGGTCAGGGCCACGCCGTTCACAGCCCCGAAGCCGTCGAGTCGGGCCGCCACAACTACGAGTTCCTTTCGCAGAACGGGATTCGCGCCGAGTACCATGCCCGACATATTCTGGCCCGATCCGATGGGCATCACCTGGACCGTAGTGATCAGCTCTACCTCAAACGGGAGTTGAACCCTGCCCGGAGCGAGTGGGCCGGTTGTCAGTAATATCCTTCGCGCCAGGGGAGATATACGTACAATCTGCGCACGAGAGATCGGACGATCGTATAGCCTGACCGAGATCGGGCCCTCGATCAGTATCGCCTGCGCACCTCTTTGCGCTAACCGCAGGAGCACATCATCAGCCTCTCCATCGCCGGGTATCCAGACCACTTCATCGCTCAGATCCGTACCGACATCCGGATTCCAGAGAACCGAGCGGAAGCGGATTGACCCGGCGTTCGTCCTGCCGTCAGGATAGAAGTCGACGCCCGTTTCCAGCCGTAGCGTATCGGGAGCGTATTGAATGAATTCTACAGTAATCGGATAATGCAGCGGCGTACCGTAGAGGCTTCTGAACTCGTGGGGAATCAGCGGTTGTAGACCGTACTCGTTCAGGCGCGCAGAGACGTATGCAGACGTAAAGACGAATCCCCGGGTACCGGTTGCGCGGCCGCCGAGCGCTTGCCCGTTAAAAAAAGTCAGATGAATCCCCAGTTCATCTCTGCTGAGAACAGTGTCTACGGCAGAGGAGCTCTGCCGCACATTCTGCTGCAACGAGACGTTCGAGCACCCGGACAGCCAGACAATGCTGGCGAATACCGGCATAACCATCGTTCGTTTCAGGAAGCACTTTTTATTTACGGGTCCGAATGTCATTCACTAGTTTCAAGTCAGCCGGCTGCTGGTACCGCCGGTCGGTTCCGCACACTACCGGGCGGCGTAGAGTAAAAACTATCCGTCTCCCCTATTCCCGGGCAAAGTATGAAATACCCGGTTGCACAAACTCTGGTCTCACTGGTACGAGCCGTACGCCAGACTCGGCGGATTTCGCTGATCGGTGGACTGTTGACCATGGGTGCAATATGTGGACTACTCGTCCTTAAATTCGAACCGTTTAGCCGGTTGGCTATGCTCGTCCCCGCCATCCTCTACTTCTCGAGAAAAGTATTCGGTTGGGTTCAGGGGCGGCAGGCTGAGCAGCAACTAGCTTTCGAACAACAGTTCCTGGCGCTTGGATCAGAGCCGGAGCAACTGGCAGGCAGTTTTGATCGGGAAAGCAAGATATGGCGGCACTCGGCGATCGTCCAGGGTCTTCGGGCAACCCGCTTTATGCCTCAGCTGGACTCGCTTCCGAGGGAAAATCTCAGGAACCGGCTCCTGACCCAGTTTCGGAAATCTTTTACCGCCCTCCTACCTCCGGAACAAAAAATCGATGTTGCCCTTCTCATCGTCTGGATGGCTACGTGGATGTATCATTCCTCCGTGCAGCCGGCTCATTCACAGGAACCGTTGACATTTTTGGCCCTATCGGGCGTCTTCCTCTTTGCCATCATCATCCTGACGGAGTGGTATGCCAGGAAGGTCTACAGGCGCGTTACGTCCGGCATTTCGAGATTCGAAATAGAGATGGCGGACTGGATGAGTGAACATCTGGCATCGATTCAGGATTTGGAACCTCTGCGTAGCCGATATACCCGCAAGGAATTTTTTCGGGACAAACCGTGGTTCACGGCCAGAAAAAGAGCGGAATCCAAATAGAACGAGGAAAACAAAGCACGCTGAGAACCTGCCCGGGGTTTCAACCCTGCAGACTACTTCTCCTTCGTTCCCTTGAACGTCTTCGGTTCAGCGACCCTGCTGGCTACGTCGGCGTTGAAGCGTTCTAGTGCCTTTCGTACTTGCTCCCGACGAGCCTCCAACAGGTTGGTCCGGAAAGGTTTACCTGCCCGCGTCAGCAATGGTTCGATGACATCCGCCTGTATAACAATGATCAACTCTTTCTGTATCACCGACTCCGAAGATCGACCGAATAGGTACCTCAATCCAAAGAACCACGGAGGAAGATCTTTCAGCACCGGAATGCCGGTACGAGATATCGTCTGCTCGGTACTGAAGAGACCTCCGATCACGGTTTGCTCGCCGTCAAGAAGAAGCACCTGTGTACTGGCCTGGCTCCTGTCGATAATCGGACCGGATATGGTCGGACGGCTCGATGATTTTTCAACATCCACAACGAGGTGGATGAAATCGATGGTCGGAGCGCCCACGGTATCGGCGACCGGTGCCGTAATGAGCGTCGGAATGACGCTGATGATGATGCCCGTCTTGAAGAACTCGGTCCGGGTGTTTCCGGCGAAATCCTGCGTCTGGACTGGAACGTCCTGGCCGATTTGGATTCGCCCCTGAGTACCACTTTGCACGATCAACGAGGGATTGGCTATCGTCTCACCGACGCCGCTGACCTCGGCCAGACGAATGAGCGAGTTCAGGTCCGAAAAGTCTATCCGACTCGGCGCCGCGATAATGTCGTTGTCCGGAATCAGCCTTTGGGTCTTGAGGAAAAAGCTTACCGTATTTTCCTCTTCGTCCGCGCCTCCCTGCTGCTGAGCGCTCTGGCCACCGGCACGGCCGAGGAGAACGCTCCAGTTGATACCCGTATCCTTGGATTTCGTGTGATTCAGTTCGAACAGTAACGCATTGATGCGAATCTGCTTCGTGTGGAGCGACGCGGGCGCCAACACCGTCCCCGGAGTTACCGCGGACTCGATCCCGGCTGCCTGGTCTCCGCTCAGAATGATTCCTTCCGCACGGGCGGGCTCCACAAGGAAATACTGAGGTGTCTCCCGGTATTGAAGCGAGTTGTATTGCAGAACCAGTTCCAACGCATCCAGAAAGTGCATCCCGGAGATCGCTATCCCGATCGGTTCAGTATGGGTCTCCGTGTCGATCACCTGCTTACCTGTCACCCGCCCGAAAATGGGGTTCAGATATTCGACGAAAACGTTGAAAGGCGTCGAGGGCAGAAACGAGACGAGTTGATCGGGCGGAATGTAGGTGCGGATCTGACGGAGTACTGCCCCATCCTGGGCGTGAACCGTTGCGGCCCATCCCGACCACAGCCCCGTCAGCAACAGGATGCCGGGGAGCAGTTTCATGTATTTGTTGCGCATGGTTTTCATGATGAGGTCTAAGGAATATGATCAGTTTGTTTTTGCGGGTGTCAGATTAACAGGGCCGATAGCCTGACGAAACCGTTCACCCGTGTCCAGGATGAGTTCGACCTCGTCCATGATTCCTCCCTTGTTCAGTAGCGCCAGAACAGTCCCGAGGCGGGGATCCAGGGCAGTAATCTGACCCAGATAGATATCGTCGCCCACACCGACGGAAATGAATCGGCCTTCTTCCTCAAATATGGCTTTGCTGTCGGCGATCGAAATGAGATTGGCCCTCTCAATGTCGAGCAGGCCGTCGGTGTTCGGAGGAATCTCTCCGAGAATAAGGGGCCTGAAGGGGTTCTCCGCCGCCCGGCGCGATGGCAAAATGCCGTCCGGAAGCAGCGTCAGATCGGGGAGCAACGCGGGTAGGGCATCTCCTGCCAGTTCGACGCCCAGATCGAATACGTCGGTTGCACTGAGACCGTCGATGCCTGCGTAGTATGTTTCAAGCCTGAAACTGAAATCGACCATGATATCAAGTTTCCCCCTCGATGTCTCCGGATCGGTGGTGATAAGATCGATGTGATTCAGCTTCAGCCTGGAGACTCGATAGAACTGGCGAGAGTTTTCCAGGTCCCAGATCAGACGGTAGAAGGGATTGAAGAACGCTCGCCCGTTGATATCGAAGACATAGGTATTGAAATCCGCCTCTTCGATATGGTCCTGGAATGTGACGTCGAATCTCTTGAATCCCGAAGTCGTCTGATCGTTCAGATTACGGATCACCTCTTCGGAGCCGAGTTCTTTCGGCACCACCTTATAACGGGCTCTCCACCTGTTAATCACATTTCTTGCCAGTTCTTCCGACTCGGTAGCCTCCGCCATCAGGGCAGACAGTTCAGCTTGCTTCATGCGGGCTACTTTTTCGGCCCTCTCGAGGCGCTCCATCTCATCAGGCTGACTGAACAACGTGATGTAGATTCCGCTTCCGGATACGACCGCCAGGCAGAAGCCGAGAATGAGAATATTTTGATAGACGCTTAACATGTCGAGTATTTGGGCTAATCGCTGCTGGTGGATACTTCGCCGACCGCATCGGCAGACGCAGAACCGGATGCCTTTTCCTGCTCCGCCAGTTCACGGAAGTATTTTGCGGCTTCAGGTAGTTGTTGGGGAAGTGGCATTCGCATGGTGAAAGAGTAAACCGGCCAGTCTCGAATCGTCGAAAACAACAGCGATTCGATGACGGCGTCCGCTCGGGCCGCAAAGGCCACCACATCGTTCCGGTCGGTAGCCGTGCCCTCCAACCGTAGAAATCCATCCCTCTCGTTCCACGTTTCGATCCAGATACCACTAACATCCGAGGTGACACGCGCCGTCTTTTCCAGCGCACGACTCCACTTATCGCTTCCTATCAGGAGAGAGTCCAGAACATCGAGCGAGTGCATGTATCCGGTCGTACGCATTTTCAGGCTGTCGATACGGTTCTGGAGATCCTTAGAGTTGGCCTGAATGACCTCCTCCGGATAGTGCTTCAATTCATAGCGGTAGAGTTCGAGTGCGTGCCGCAGGTCATAATAACGATATACAAAGAACAGCGACGAGCAGAAGAGCAGTACATATATCGTTGCGATCGGCCACGAGAACGGCAGTTCGATCTTTCGTTTGAGCAGCTTTCTCGGAAGCAGATTGACGTCCTGGAACACGCTCTGGAAGAGGTCGTCATTGATCATCCGCAGCGTAACTGCTGCAGCAAGTACGCCTTCTCGGCTCAGTGGTCCATCGTCGACGTTCGGATTGTGCGGAAGCAACTTGCGTACGGATTCGACCGATGCCTCCTTGAAGAAATTCCGGAATGTCTCGATCAGCAACTCCTCCCTATCTTCCGCGAGAATGACGACCATATCGGCGTCGCGAATTCCGAATTCATCCTGAAGGAGGAGAACTCGGCTGAAGATGGTCTCCGGTGGATCGAAAGAGGTAATGGACCGAAGATTCTCGAATCTAACCAGCTGCTCACCTTCGAGAAACATGACAAGAGTATCCTCAAAACCGGCTCGAATAAACAAGATGCGTGCATTGTCGCCTCGCTCGCGGATATCCTCGAAATCGAATTCCTCGCTCGAGGCCTTCAAAAGATACGCGGCCCGTGCCAGGCCCAGGAATAGAGTGATCTCCGTGTCGAGAAGATCGACCTTGGGCAACGATCGTTTGCGAGCCCTGATCTCCTCTAGCGTGGAGGTGACGGGGTCAACTTCCAGCGGCATGATGGCCAGGCTCATTCCACGAACATCACCATCGTGCTTCAACGGAACGAAGGCCGTTCGAAGTGGATCGACTTTCTGGTTGCAAACCGATTCCAGCGCCGAAATATACTCTTCCTTGCTGGGCGCCGAGCGTTTCGAACTTCCGTTTTTCTTCTTTACGTTCTTGTTCTTCCTATCCGCCCTCTTCGAACTGGCTATCTCCAGCTTCACCGTTGAAAGGAAAGCGGATCCGAGCGAAAATAAGATGTGGAAATCGTCATATCCGGCATCTCGGCACTCTGCGACGATATCGAGCAATTCCAGATCAAAAAGTTGGCCTGGCTTTCCGGTACCCGTAACAGAACCTAACGAGTCTTCGCTGGCCGTATTCCCAGATCCACCAAACTCGGCGGCCAAAAATATCGGAGACGGAGCCGCAGATTCGTCGCCAATCTTGAATGAAAAGTCGTTGTCTCTCGAATCGTTCAACTCCGGCATCAACGGAGTAAACGACTCCTGCCCGGTGCGGGACCGTTCAAACTGCCGAATGATAACCGGCCCGTCTGGAGTGTCCTGAACCAGCACAGCATGCACAGCCCGATCAGAGGCGGTGACTCCGAGGATGTACTCTTTAGATCTGTATCGCTTCATGGATGGAAACCGTCGGAATCGGGATTCTGATTACTTCGAAAGTTGTGCATACCGTAGCTTGTTGTTTGCGTAGTTGAGGGCCGTTTCCGGGGTAATCAGACCCCGGCGCTCTAGCCGAAAGAGATCTTGTTCGAGGGTGATTTGACCGGAAGACCAGCCTTCCCACATCATCTGATAGATCTCGTTCGTGTTGTTATTCTTGATCGCCGCCCGTGCAGAGGAGGTCATCCACATCACTTCCTTGACGAGAATCCGGCCACCACCCACTTTCGGGCAGAGTTTCTGTGACACGATGCACCTCAGAACGTCGGCCAGTCTAAACCGTACTCGGGTCTGCTCTTCCGGTGGATATTCGGCGACTATCCGGTCGATGCTTTCAATGGCAGACGACGTATGGAGCGTCGAGAAGACTTTGTGGCCCGAGTCCGTGATCTCCAAAGCCGCCGAAATCGTCTTGGGATCTCTCATCTCTCCAATCACGACGATGTCGGGGTCCTGACGAAGAGACTGAACGATTCCGTCTTTGAAAGTCGCAACGTCGCGGCCAACTTCTCTGTGCCGTACGATGCACTTCCTGGATTTGTGCAGGTATTCGATCGGGTTACCGATGATCACGATGTGGCCGTACACACTGTCGTTGTTTGCGTCGATAATCGCATCCAGGGTCGTAGACTTACCGGAGCCCGTAACTCCCGTGATAAGCGTAAGTCCGTCACGAACGTGGGTGAACATCAGTCCCCGTTCAATACTAGGATGAAAATTCAGAGACTGCAGTGGCCGAACCGTCTCGCTGATGGCCCTCATATTCAGAGCGACGAAATCCGAATCCATGTATGCGGTGGCGCGGAATCGATGGGGAGTCTGTCTCCTTTTCTCAGGAAGCTCGTATGAGAAATCTGCCGCCCGCTCCTCAATTAGATTCTTTCTGGCTCCTTCTGAGAGCAGGTTCAGAATGAGCAGGTTGGATTCGTCTTCGCTGTATTTGGGTACTTCGTAATCCGGTTTCTTATCTCCGTTGACGCGGTACCAGACGTAGCCCTGACCGGCCATTCCGCCCAAGTCGATATCACTGGCTCCGATCTTGGTCATCCGCCTGAGCAGGTGATCGACGTGTACGCCCATCGCGGTTAGTTCCCGCGATTCGAGTTTCGAAAGCTGAGAAATATGATAATTCAGCCGATCGTTTCCAGAGAGTATTTTTGGCGTCTTTTTTGCGATCTCCCTACAGACATCCGGAAGAGGAGTTACCGAGGAAGACTCCGCTCGCCCAATTGTTCGCTGACCTTCTTTTGACAGGTTAGAGGACGGAGATCGCCGTAACGCGTCCCGGTCGACCGTCTGCTGTGCCTGGCCTTGCGTCTGCATACTCTCGATTTTGCCAGTTTTGAATTAAATTCGGTGCCTTCAAGCGCGTGTGCGCCTTGGAAAACCATGGAGCCTTCAGGCGCTTGAGCGCCGTGGGCTACCTTTCATGGATCATATCGGCTGGTATGCCCATGACTTAAGCGATTTCGGAGGCTCTCGCGGGCCATAAAGGGGCTCTCTTCGACGATTATGAATGGTTTGACGACCGTATTGAAGCCGCGCATCGAATAGGGTCCCATTCATTGATGTGCTCGATGTGAGGAGATAGAGAGGCCGCCACGTAGCGGTTGTATCGGCTTTCTGCGGAGTTGTATTTAGCCCGGTCGAGAGCAATTCACGATAAAGGGCGGCCCGCACAAGCAGGCCGCCCTTTATCACCCGGTCGATCTGACCGACAGGAACTCCATTAAGACGCCTAATTGTCTTAGTTCTTCTTCTTCGATTTCCTGGAGCCACTCTGAAAATTATCGGAAGAACCGTCCGACCCGTTTTTCTTCACGCTCAGAAGATTCTTGGTGGTACGTTTTGGGACTTTATTTACAGTTTTTGCCCGATCAGCCAGGTCATCTGCGAACTCATCTATCGTTGCGGTGTGCCGGAGCGCCAGGAACAGAGCCGCTGCGCCTGAAACATGGGCCGCCGACATGGACGTCCCTGACATAAACGCAAAGGATCCATCGGGAGATAGCGAGAGAACGGCCTCTCCCGGGGCAAAGACATCCACGCCTTCACCGAAATTCGAGAACCAGGAGAACCGCTTGAATATGCTGTTCGAGCCCACGGTTATAGCGCCGGGAACACGCGCAGGTGATCCATCGAGACGTCGACGATATCATTTCCCGCAGCCACGACCACGATCAGTCCTGCACTTATTGCCGTCTCAACCACGAGGTCGAGAGACGTATAATCCGTACTCCATGTGTTCTCTCCGAAACTCAGGTTCATCACGCCCGGCTTTTCAGGATGAGCTAATTTCCAGTCGATAGCATGCTCTATCGCTTCAATCGCTACGGAGACGTCCGCCGTCAGGTCGTCCCCGAATATTTTCAGGTTGTGAATGCGGGCACCTGGGGCCACGCCCACGACGCCCACGTTGTTGTCGAGAGCGCCGATCATGCCCGCGATATGGGTCCCGTGTCCATCGTTGTCCGTAGCATATCCAATAACTCCATCCGAGCCAGAAGTCGGCACAAAGACCTTGTGCTCGACGATGTTAAGATCATCCGAGGTGACACCGGAGCATACGCCTCTCCGTAGCGCTTTGAGGAAGATCAATACCGAAGGAAGCCTCAATCCAGCCGATATCCAGATCGCCCTTCATAAGATCGATAAGCTTGTATATGTGTTCGGAGGCCGTCCAGATGGAAAAACCGACGAAGGCCTTGTCGAACTCGTACCGGTCCAAAATTTTGTAACGGTCCAAAATTTTGTAACGGTCCAAAATTTTGTAACGGTCCATAATCTTGTATCGGTCCAGAATCCTGCTCGGTTGTACGGTAAATTTCAGCCCCGTCATATCTTCGCCTTTGGATGCGATTCTAACCGCTTTATCCATCAAATGGCGATTTTGAAACTTGTTGGTTACCTGCGTTTGTAGCTCCGCCTCCGGCTCCTCTACGGGATCCATAATGGAATCCGAGCATCCGGCCCATATCACCGGAGCAACCAGGAGAAGCAGAGCGGCTGTAAACCGACCTGAAATAATGGATAACGCTTTCATCGCTCTTGACACTCTATGACGTCGCGGCAATCATGCGTCGGACGGTTCCTGCTTCCAGGAATCCAAGTCCGATGCACGACGCTTTTCGGGTATCGGCAGGAAAAGCCGCGTTCTAAGCGTTTTGTAAAATATTTTTCAGGTGTGTAAAAGCAGCCCATAATGGCTATATGGTGCTTTTGTCGGTCTCCCTTCATCCGGACAAACAAAAGAGGGCGGCCCGCTCTCGCGGGCCGCCCTCTTGGCTAACCAAATCTCTCTTGCCGAATAAAAGCTCGATCGCCTAGCGTGTCTTCACGTAAACGATACTTTTCGTTGTGGATTTTGGAACTTTTTTCGCAGCTGCCCAGCCAGACGAGCGGATCGTATCCCAGACTTTTTTCGGACTGTAAGACGAAGCCTTGCCCAGAACCAGCGCGGCAGCGCCCGTAACGTGCGCCACGGCCATCGACGTACCCGACATGATGTCGACGCCGGCGCCGCCATCGATCAGGTCGCCCGGGGGGGCGCGGCCATCGAGGCCGGGCT